>JAWOJD010000026.1:0-18966 GCA_046484355.1 Thiobacillus sp. | reverse complement strand
CCAAAAAACATCAAGCAATCAAAAGGGTGTTCTAATGAATTTCATTAGAAACGGCAAAAACCACTTCACCACCACTACCGATCATGCTA
Organism: Thiobacillus sp.; assembly: GCA_046484355.1. Lineage (GTDB taxonomy): Bacteria > Pseudomonadota > Gammaproteobacteria > Burkholderiales > Thiobacillaceae > Thiobacillus. The sequence continues at coordinate 18,877 of JAWOJD010000026.1, read as the reverse complement.
CCTCGGATGGGCTAATGGATAATTTGGGTTAAATTCTGCCGGTGCATTCAATCTGGCAACCCCCCCGCACCGCAGTCACCAAGCTACTGACCAGCTTCTGGTCTCAAATAGGGGGTGCGCTGAATTGAGTGTGCTCCGGAACTCCATCGCGCTTGCTGCTCACCCAAATCCCCTGAATGTTCTGGTCTGGCGACTGGGCAGACCGCAGGACGGCCAAAACCGTGGAAGATTTCGCGATCAATCCAGCCTTGCGGCGTCAACAAGCGCAAGACCTCCAGTCTGGCCTTTCCTGGCGCAGCAAGTCGACATAAGCCAGCGTCCGGCTCGCGATGGTGCCAATGACCCCCCCTTGGCCTTGAAATCGCTGCGCAGGTTCTCCACGTGGTGGCAGCGTACGGTGATGACACTTAGACCATGGGTGCCACCCGCCCCCTTCAGGCTGTGGACGCCCCGGTACAAGGCATTGAAGGCCTCGCGATTGTCCAGTAATTATTCAAGATTCAGGATCAATTTTTCGAAACTATCGCAGCGTTCCGGCAATTCGGCCAGGAATTCGGCGCGCATTCCACCCAGCAGTGCCTGGAAGGCGTCCATGTTGGTTGTCATGCGGGTTTCGTCTCCCGAACCTGATTGCGGCCGCCCCGCTTGGCGGCATACAAGGCTTCATCGGCAGCGACGAGAAGTGCGGCGCCATCGCTGTCCGGGAAGGCGCCCGAACAGGCCAGGCCCGCGGAAATCGTGCAGTTGAAGTCTTTCCCTTCGTGGCTGAAGCGTAAAGAGGCAAAACGCTGGCGAATATCCTCCATCAGCAGATACGCATGCGCAGCATCGCATTCCGGCAACACCGCGACGAATTCCTCACCACCATAGCGGCCGACGATGTCAGATTGGCGCAGGCGCTGGCGCAGCAGCATGGCGACCGACGAGATGACGACATCGCCCATCGCATGTCCGTAGGTGTCATTCACCACCTTGAAATGGTCGATATCCAGCATCGCCAGGCTGACGGGTTTGCCGTTGCGCCGCGAACGGGTCACCTCGATCGCGGCTGCCTCCTTGATGCTGGCATGCTTCAGAAGCCCGGTCAGGCTGTCACGGTTGATTTGCTCGTCCAGATGGCGGGTGCGCTCGATGCGGATGCGCACGGCCGCAACGAGCTGGGCGTCGGAAATCGGCTTGGTCAGAAAATCATCGGCGCCGCGGTCCATGGCCTCGATCTGCCGGTCGAGATCGGTCTCGGCAGATAGGTAAACGATAGGCAGACTGGACCAGTTGTCATGCTGGCGGATCACCCCCGCGAGATCCGGCCCTGAAAAATCAGGCATGTGCATATCCATGAGCACCAGCTCAGGGCGGAAAGCCGCAATTTCTTCCATGATGGCCGCAGGCTGCTGCAGCACGTTCGCCTCCATCCCGGCGGCCAGCAGGACCAGCCGGTAATGCTCGGCCAGATCCCTATCGTCATCGACGATCAGCACCCGTTGCGCCGACGCGCGCTGCAGTTCGAAAATCTGCGTCATCCGGCTCACCAGCCGGGGAATGTCCAGTGGCTTGAGGAAGTAACCCAGGGCACCCAGTTGCGCGGCACGCACCCTCGACTGGAAGTCATCCGTGGAGGTAATGAATAGCAGCGGGCAGCCAAACGCCCGCAGGTTCGGGTGCAGGGTAAACACCTCGGTGGCGTTTTCCCCTTCCTGTTCGAACATGACGTCCATGATGAGCATGTCGGGGCGTTCCGCCCGCGCGGCGTGCTCGGCGTCGCCAATCCGCGTAAACCGGCGCACCACGTAGTTGAAGGACCCGAGCTGGCGCACCAGTTTCTCACCGAGCAGAACATCGTCTTCCACCAGCCACACCTGGGGTGATTTGCCGGGTGCTGCCACGGCATCGGGAGTCTGGGCGACGCTTGCCAGCGGGACATCGACCCCGGTCAAAGTTTCGCCCAGCGCGGCCAGTTCCGCCGAAAAAGTCTCGCGAGTCTGCGCATCATCCAGTCCATCCAATGAGCCTGCCAGCCAGCCCTTGACCCGCTGTTCCAGCGTGCGCGCACCCGCACTCAGGGCCGCCAGGCCAAAGGTGCCACCCGAGCCAGCCAGCTTGTGCAGGCGGTGGTGAAGTTCTTCGAGGCTGGCGCGGTCGGTGTCGCCACTGCTCAGGCCTGTACCCAGCGCCTGCAACGCGGCCAATTCCGCCGGCAGGCGCACCATGTAATCATCGCGCAGTTGAGCCAGTTGCGCGGCCATGGCCGCCTTCAGTTTATCGTCCACCTGCCTATGCCTCCCAGATGGCCCGCACCTGGCTTGCCAGGGCCATTGGGTCGAAGGGCTTGGCGATCACGTCGCGCGCACCCAGCGATTTGTAATGCGCCACTTCCGCCGGCTGCACCTTGGCAGTCATGAAGGCCACCGGCAGTTCAGCCAGGGCCGGCTGCTCGCGCAGCGCCATGAGCGTGCTCGGGCCATCCATGCCCGGCATCATCACGTCCAGCAGAATCATGTCGGGTGCAAAAGCCACCGCCTCGCGCAGTGCCTCCTCGCCGGACGCGCAGACCTTCACCGTGAACCCCCCCATCATTTCCAGCGCCAGCTTGGCCACCGCCTGGATATCGGGCTCGTCCTCCACATACAGAATGCGCTGCAATGTACTCATTTTTGTTCCTTTTTAAGCTTGATCGATTGAATCCGGGTGTTGAGTGCGTCAATCAGTTCCCTCGGCGAGACCTGTGACTTGAGAAGCACGGCTTCCACCTTGCGAGCCTTGTCCGGTGTCATTTCAGTACCCGACAGAATAACGACCCGCGCGCCCGGTTGCCGCTTGCGAATTTCCGGCAACAGGTCCCAGCCGGAACCGTCCGGCAAACCAAGGTCCAGGATCACCACATCGAAGCGTTCCTGCCCAATACGGGCCTGAGCCTCATGCAAGGAGGTGGCGAACTCGAAATCGAAACGCTCGCCGGCCATGGCGCGCACCACCTGATGCAGATCGGTATCGTCTTCCACATGCAATATGCGGGGGTGGAGGGAACCGATCCGGGATATCTGGCTTTCAACCAGTTCCAGCATGTGCGCTTCGTTAAAGGGTTTTGCCAACCAGTCGATGTCGGAAAAACTGCCGTCGATGGCTAGCCGCCCCTCTTCAACCTTGGCCGACACCACCACAATGGGCAGGTCCGACGTTTCAGGCCGATGACGCACTTGTGAAATGATCTCAAGACCGCTGATGTCCGGCAACATCAGATCCAGAGTCATCGCAGCGTAGCGTGTCTGCTGCAATGCCTCCAGCGCCTCGGCACCGGTGCTGGCGATATCGACCTGATAACCCGCACGCGTCAGCATCAAGCCCAGCAGTTGCGCAATATCCGGCTCATCCTCCACCACCAGGATGCGCGGCGCATCGGTCGCCGTGACTGCAAAGGGTTCGGTGACTATGGCGGTTTCTTGTGCATTCAACAGCGGCAGATCGAAATAGAAACGGCTTCCTTCGCCCTCCACCGACTCGAAACCGATCTGTCCTCCCATGCGTTCCACCAGCTCCCGGGTGATCGCCAGGCCCAGGCCCGTGCCACCTTTCTGACGCGTGTCGGAGGAGTCAGCCTGGGCGAATTTTTGAAAGATGCGTGAACGGAAGGCTTCCGGAATACCAGGGCCATGATCGGTCACTGTCACCCGCACCGATTGCTTTCGCGTCGCCACCGCGATCTCTACCGTGCCATCCTCCGGGGAGTATTTGACGGCATTGGACAGCAGGTTGGACAACACCTGCATCAGACGATGGCTGTCCACACGCACCTCGGCATCGGGTACGTCCGCCGTCAACGCCAAGGCCACCCGTCGCTCGGCCCCATAAGACCGGTTTGCTTCCAGCGCCTGTTCGATCAGCGCCATCAGGGCCTGCGGCTGCATATCGAAATGGAGCTTGCCCGCAGCAATCTTCTCCATGTCCAGCAGGTCGTTGATCAGATGGGTCAGGCGCTGGCTGTTCTTGTAGGCGATGTTGATCATCTGCAGCGCCTGCGCAGGAACCTCCCCCATCGCCCCGCCAGCAACCAGCCCCAAAGCCCCGGAGATGGCGGTCAGCGGGGTGCGCAGCTCATGGCTGACGGTCGAGACGAACTCGCTCTTCATGCGTTCCGCACGCTTGCGCTCAGTAATGTCGCGCACCATGCCGACATACATGGATTGGCCTTGGCGGGTGATTTCCGAGATCGCCAGGTCCATCGGGAACAGGCTACCGTCCTTGCGCTGGCCTTCCACTTCACGGCCGATACCGATGATGCGCGCCACGCCGGTTGCATGGTAATTGTGAAGGTAACCGTCGTGGGCGTCGCGGTGCGGGTTGGGCATCAGCATCTTGATGTTCTGGCCCAACACTTCCTCGGGTGTGAAACCGAAAATGCGCTCCGCCGCCGGCGTATATGAGTGAATGATGCCAACCTGATCGATGGTGATGATGCCGTCAACCATGTTATCGAGGATGGCCTGAGTGTGCTCGGCCTGGTCGCGCAATGCAGTCTCGGCTTGCTTGCGATCGGTGATGTCGTAGAACCACCCCAGCACCGCCGCCTCTCCCTGATACTGGATGGGGAAGTAGGAAGCGAGCGCCCATTTGGTTCCGGAACCGGGAATGTTCAGTTCGATCAACCGGTCGTGAATCTGCTCGCCCTTACCCAGACGGAGCAGGATATCGGCGTAATCTTCCGGATGCGCATAATAAGCTGAAGGGTCCAAGCCGCTCACTTGGTCCGATGCAGCGTTGATCAATTCAGCATAACGCCGGTTGGAAAAAATGACATCGCGTCCACCCGATCGAGCGATGCGTGCGGCAGTAGGACAGGTTTCCAGCATATATCGGAATCGCTGTTCGCTTTCGCACATCTCCAGTTCAACCGCTTTGCGTTCCGAGATATCTCGCACGATGGCCACAAAGCGCGCCGGCTCATCGGCCGGATCGATGTATTGCAGAAAAATCTCCACCGGCAGGCGCTGGCCGGTCTTGTGCTGGTGCACAGTCTCGAAGGTGAGCGAAGCCTGCTCCCCAGCGAGCAATGGGGCAATCAACTCATGGAATTGCGCCTCGGTGATGTCCGGCTTGATGTCATAGGGATGCATCCCCAGCAATTCATCGCGGGTATAACCCACCTGCTGCAGCGCGCCCTCGTTGACATAGAAGAAACGCAAGCTGTCAGCTTCGAACATGAACACGCAATCGAGCGTGCGGTCGAGTGTGCTCTTGAACTGGTTTAACGCCCGCTTCTGTTGCAGCAAGTCGACCTGGTTGATTTCCGCTTCCACACAATCGGCAAGATCGCGCAACGCCTGCGTCTCCGAAGCGGTCAATTGTCGTGGCTTGTCGTCGATGATGCACAGGGTCCCGACCAGGTAACCGTCATTCGTGCTAAGGGGCGCGCCGGCATAGAAACGGATATGCGGCGCCCCCGTTACCAGCGGGTTATCTGCGAAGCGCGGGTCAAGGCTGGCGTCCGCAACATGAAAAATGTCCGTGCCCAGAATGGCGTGGCCACAAAAGGAAATATCCCTTCCCGTTTCGCAAGCGTCCAAACCCTGACGCGACTTGAACCATTGGCGCTCGGCATCCACCAGCGAAACCAGCGCAATTTGGGTGCCGAACATTTTCCGGGCCAGCCGGGTCAGGCGGTCGAAGCGCTCCTCGGGCTGAGTGTCCAGAATTCCTCGCTCGCGCAGCGCTTGCAGGCGCTGCGCTTCATTTTCAGGTATGGCTGGAGTTTGCATGGTCTTGATGTTAACTAGGTATCGGATTCAGGGGTGTACATCACTCGGCAATGCGAGCAAAAGCGCTTCTTCAAAAGGAACCTCCAGTACCCGCGTAACACAGCGGGATGGCGTGATCCGTGATAGCCGGCTTGGCTGCCCAGGCTTTCCGTGATGCGTAGTATGCATGTCTACGCTCCATTCATAATGAATGGAGCGTAGATCGACGGACAGGCAATGCAGCTCAACCGGTGTTTTGGGAACGGGGGTAAACATCTGTAAAAGTGTCTTCTATCAGTCTCACATTTATCGGCAATAACGCAGATTTCTGAATCATTCAAACTCAATCGAGCGGTGAATCTGAGCTATGACGGGCTACCGGGACGCTTCGGCAATTGGTTCATGCCCGCACCCAACGCATAGGCGACAGGCATGCCTGGCTGAATTGAACGCGGGCACGCTTTCATGGCCGACTGCGAGCACAATCCAAAAACGTATCAATAAAACAGTGAGATGAACGAACTGATCAACTGGCTCCCCTCCGAGCTGACCACCCTGCCCCGCTACTTGGTTGCGTTGGCGATCGGCCTGCTGATGGGCCTTGAGCGGGAGCGCAATCCGGCCGCCAAGGCAGGTTTGCGCACCTTTGCCTTGACAGCCTTGCTGGCAGTCTTGATGGCACATCTGGCCTCCGCCCTGGGCGAGCCATGGCTGATTGCCGTGGGCATGCTGCTGGTCGGCGCGATGATGATTGCGGCTTACCTGCGCGGTTCGCAGCCTGACGGGGACCCGGGAACGACAACGGTAGCCGCGCTGATGCTCTGCTACGGCCTGGGCGTGCTGGTGTGGCACAACGAAATCCAGTTGGCGGTGATGCTGGGGATTGCGGCGACCATGCTGCTGTATTTCAAGCCGGAATTGCGCGGCCTGAGCCAGCATCTGTCGAGGCGGGATTTGCTGTCCGTGCTGCAGTTTTCGGTGCTGGCGCTGATCATTCTGCCACTGCTGCCAAACCGCAATTACGGCCCCTTCGGTGCGCTCAACCCCTATCAGATCTGGTGGATGGTGGTGCTGATCGTCGGCGTGGGACTGACTGGCTATGCCGCGCTGCGACTGGTTGGGCAGCGGCTCGGCGCGGTCATGCTGGGTTTGTTGGGGGGACTGGTGTCCTCCACCGCGACGACTTTGACGTTCAGCCGTCATGCCCGCGCCAGCGATACGATGATACCGGTCGCCGTCATCGTGATCGTGCTGGCCAACCTGATGGTGCTGGTGCGCCTGGCCGTGCTGGCTGCGGTGCTGGCCCCGGGCGTGCTGACACACCTGACTCCGGTGCTGCTCGGCGGACTGATCGCCGGCAGCCTCGGGGCCGCTTACGGGGTGCGTCGATTGCACCCGCAGGGCGAACTGCCCGCCCTGGCGATGGGCAACCCCACCGAATTACGCACGGCACTGGGCTTTGGCCTGATGTATGCCGTGGTGCTGCTGGCCGCAGCCTGGCTATCCGACTGGCTGGGCGCGCGCGGCCTGTATGCGGTGGCGCTGATCTCGGGGTTGACCGATGTGGACGCCATTACCTTGTCCGGCCTGCGCCTGCACAATCTGGACAAACTGACCGTGCCGGTGGTGGTCAACGTCATTACGCTCGCGCTGCTGGCCAATCTGGTTTTCAAGTCGGTGCTGACGTTTGCCGTCGGCGGCTGGAAAATGGCACGCCACGCGATGGCAGGCATGGGAACAGCGGGTCTGGGGCTGATCGTGGCCTGGGCTATAATGCAGGGCTTTTCCGCCTAGTCGCTGCACACAAATCATGGAAGCCGAAAGCCTCAATCAGATCGAATCCAAACTCGCCGACCTGGCCGAGCGTGCCACCCAACTCAGGGGGTTTCTTTGACTATCCTGTCAAACAGGACCGTCTAGAAGAAGTCATCCGCCTGTCCGAATCGCCGGATTTCTGGAACGACGCCGCGCGCGCGCAGGAACTGGGGCGTGAACGCAAATCGCTGGAAGACGTGGTGCTGGTGCTCGACCGCGTGGCCTCAGGGTTAAAAGATGCCGCCGAACTGTTCGACATGGCGCGCGAAGAGAACGACGACGAGACGCTTGCCGCCGTGCAGGCCGACATCGAGACCATCGGGCAGGATGTCTCCCGGCTGGAATTCCGCCGCATGTTCAATAACCCGGCCGACCCCAACAATTGCTTCATCGACATCCAGGCCGGCGCCGGCGGCACCGAAGCCTGCGACTGGGCCTCGATGCTGCTGCGGCAATACCTGAAATACGCCGAACGCAAGGGCTTCAAGGCCGAACTGCTGGAAGAATCCGAAGGCGACGTCGCCGGCATCAAATCCGCCTCGATCAAGATCGAGGGCGACTACGCCTACGGCACGCTGCGCACCGAAACCGGCGTTCACCGCCTGGTGCGCAAGTCGCCGTTCGACTCCTCGGGTGGCCGCCACACCAGCTTCGCCAGCGTGTTCGTCTACCCCGAAGTCGACGACTCGATCGAGGTCGACATCAACCCCGCCGACCTGCGCGTCGACACCTACCGCGCGTCCGGCGCCGGCGGTCAGCACATCAACAAGACCGACTCGGCGGTGCGCATCACCCACCTGCCCACCAACATCGTGGTGCAGTGCCAGAACGACCGCTCGCAGCACAAGAACCGCGCCGAGGCGATGTCGATGCTGAAGTCGAAGCTCTACGAAGCCGAGCTGCGCAAGCGCCAGGCCGAACAGGACAAGCTCGAAGCCGGCAAGTCAGACGTCGGCTGGGGCCACCAGATTCGTTCGTATGTGCTGGACAACTCGCGCATCAAGGACCTGCGCACCAACGTCGAAGTCTCCGCCACGCAGAAGGTGCTCGACGGCGACCTCGATATCTTCATCGAGGCGAGCCTGAAACAGGGCGTGTGATGGAAGCGTCGGAAGCCGGCGCGAGCCTGGCGGAATTTCTTGCGCCCGGCCTGATTGCGGAAGACATTCCGCCGCTGTTTCCGCTGCTTGCCGCGCGGCCGCTGATCGGCGCATTGATCGCGCTGTTTCGCGGTGGCGACGAAGAAGTCCTGATCCGACTGATGGTGTTGCGCGAAGTCGGCCTGCGCGCCGACGCGCCGGAATGGACGCCGCGCGAACTCGAATCCCATTTCGCCTATCTCTCACAGACCAAGCTCAACACGGTGCTGGCGCGGCTGCGCGACCATGCCCTGCTGTTGTGGGACAGCGAGCGCCGCGTGTACCAGCTCTCGGCCGAGGGCCGCATGGTGCTCTCGGCGCTGTCGAACCTGCTGGCGTTCAACAGCGAACAGGATGGCGAACTGGGGTTTCTGGCGGCGCAGGTCGCGGCCGGCGCGGCCGTCGGCAAGCTCGCGCCGGAGGCCCTGTCTCACCTGCTGGCACGGCTGGGCGAACTGGAAGAGGAATTTGCACAGGCGGTCGCATCCGGCTCGGAATTCCGGCTGCGCACAGCACAGTCGAAACTGGCCTCGGTGCAGCAATGGCTTGACCGCGCCAATTCAGTGATGAAAAACCTCAACGAAGCTGGCCTCGACGACGACAGCTGGCGCCTGGCGCAAAGCATTGGCCAGCGCCAGTCGCGGCTGTTGCGGATGGCGTCGGTATTCCAGCGTGAACTGGCAGCCATCGCGCGCCAGCAGGTTCATCTGTCGCAGGGCGGCCTGTCCACCTCCGAACTCGCGGCCTGGCTGAAATCCCTCTCACTCGACAGCCTCGCAGGCTTTGCCGACGGGCAGCTGGCGACCACGCCGGAAAGCACCTTCGTGCTGCCCGACGTCATGCTCGACAACACCGAGGAATTCATCACGCGCGAACAACCCGGTCGCAAAACTTCGGTGATGCCCGCAGCCGCCGAAATCGAATACACCCGCGACGTTCCTCTGGAGCCGCCGCGCGAACTGCTCGAGCTGACCCGCATGCTCGCCGGCCTGAACGCGCCAGCCAGCGTCTCCGATACGGTTGTCGGCGGTCGCTTCGGCGCGGCCTCTTACCGTTTGTCCCTGCTCGCATTGATCGGCGAAACCAACATCGGCCCCGAACTCGCGCCGCTCGCCGATCTGCCGGTAACGCTGCAATGGGGTGACGAGGCGGGCGACAGCATGGAGGCGGTCGGGCGCGGTGAAGTAGCGCACATCAGCGTCGGGCGCATCCACCCCGCTGCCACATTGCCCCAGTCTGACCCAGCCGCCCAGGCCGAAGACGCCGCCTCATCCCCCGCCCCCCATCCGGACGAGACCCCGAATGAACGCTGATCCCGCCGCCCGCCTGATTGCCCGACTGCTCGCGCTGCGCCATCTGCCGCGCGAAGATCTCGATGTGCGCCGTCTGCTGATCGACACGAGCTTTCGCGACGAGATCGAAACCCGGCTCGCCGCCAGCGGCCTGCGCCTGCTCGCCCAGCCGTTTGCCGCGCACGTTTCGGTTGCCCTGGCCCGCGAACACGAGGCCGCCGTATTCGAGCAGAACGATGCCTGGCAGGCCTCGAACATCGGCCTGCCCAAGGATGCCGCCGCGCTGCTTGTGATCCTGTGGGCGCTGATCATCCTGCCCAAGCGCGAGCGCCAGCTGGCAGGCGAGTCGACGCAGCCCGACACACAGAACGAACTGTTCGAGACTGTGAAGCTCACCCCCGCCGCACACGATGCCTCGCGCGGCATCCCCGAAAACGTGCTACTGGAGGATTACGGCAAGCTGCTCGGCGGCAAGGCCCGCCTGCAGCAGTTCGCATTGCCGCAACTGTCACGACTGGGATTCATCGATCGCCGCAACAAGGTCATCCACGAAGGTCCGCTGCTCGATCTCGCGTTCGACTACGCTGAATTTGCGCCGCGCATTCTCGAAGGCGCGCTGTCTGACCTGCTCAAACAGCGCGGCGTGCTGGCTGACCGCGAACAGATGACCGAGGACAACGCCTGATGTTTCGCCTGCTTGAACTCGAAACCGTCCACTGGGATTTCTGGCGCAGCTTCCGGCTGCCGCTCGACGCGTCCATCGTCACCATTTCCGGCCCCAACGGCTCAGGCAAGACCACGCTGCTCGATGCCTTGCGCACCCTGCTCGCGCTCGACTGCTCGAAAAAACGCGACTACAAGCGCTACGTGCGCCGCAACGGCGAGGATTTCTGCTGGCTGCGCGGCGTCATCGACAACCAGCGCCCGCCCGGCAGCAGTCGCCGTCCGTTCGGCCTGCCCTACACCAGCGACCGCATCACGCTGGCCTGCCGCATCGACAAGAAGGGCGGCGACTGGACGCGCAAATACTGGATCGCCGACGGCGAAGTGACGCTGGCCGACCTCGAGAAGCAGGGCGAGGAATTCGGCGTGCGCGATTACCAGCGCATCCTCCACGGCGCCGGCCTGTCGCCTGCCATCGCCCGCGTGCTGTCGCTCGAACAGGGCCAGACCGACAAGTTGTGCGAACTCAGCCCGCGCGAACTGCTCGACCTGGTGTTCCAGGTGTTTGGCGACAAGGACGTGCTCGACCGCTACACCGAGGCACGCCACCACCAGGAACACACCACGCGCGAACTCGACGCCGGACAAAACCAGCTCGAGGCGCTGGGCAACAATCTCGAAAAGCACGAGCAGAAGGTCAATCGTTACCGCGAATGGCAGCGCCTCAATCAGGAGCGCGTCGAACTCGTCAGCGAAATCCGCCCGCGCCTCGAACACTGCCTGCTGCAACGCGAAGCCGACCACGCCGCGCGCACGCTGCTCACCCAGCGCCGCGACTGGCGCGCCAAACGCGCCGAGCGCGCCGCGCTGCAAACCGAATCCGGGACGCTCGAAGCCGCCCTCGCACAGGCGCAGATACGAAAAGAAGCCGCATCAGACAATGAACGTATCCAGAACGAAGCGCTGAACACCATCAACCGCGAACTCGGCGGCTGGGAAGTCATCGTCAAGCAGCAGCAACGGCTGGAAGAACAGGCGCAAGCCGCGGGCGGACAGGTGGCCGACGCGCACGAAATCGAGCGACTGGAATCGCAGCGCGCCGATCTGCTGGTCAGGATCGCCCGCCTGCAGCAGCGCCAGGCCCAGCTCGACGAGATGCTGGAGAACCTGGCCGCCGGCCGCCGTGCCGATCCGCATGACGTCGCCGCCTTCCGGCAGGCGCTGAGCGCCGCCGACATCGCCCACCACCTGCTCACCGATGTCGTCGAGATCGTCGACGCCAGCTGGCAGCCGGCGGTCGAAGCCGCGCTCGCACCCTTTGCCCATATCGTGCTGCTGCAGCATGCGCGCGATGCCGAGCGCGCGATGGCGCTGGGCGAGAAACAGCGCTACCGCAACTTCATCGTGCCCGATTGCGTGCAGGCAGGTCTGCCGCCGCAGGGTTCATTGCTCGAAGTGGTGCGGTTTTCCAGCGCTGTTCCCGAGTGGCTGCTGCGCACGCTGGAACGCACCCGCCGCGTTGAAGACGTCGCCGCAGGCAGCAAACTGCCGCGCGGCGAAGACTGGATCACCCGCCAGGGCTATTTGCGCGAACGGCGCGGCGGCCGCCACGCCGCGCCCGAACAGGCGCGCTTTGGCCGCGCCCGGCTCGATGCCTTGCGCGACGAGCGCGCCCAGCTCGACAAACAGCTTGAACCACTCAAAGCCCAGCAACACGCCATCCGGGACACGCTCAACAGCATGAAAGCCCAGTTGACCGGGGAGTCCGCTGCCGCGCAACTGGCCCAGCGTGCCGCCGAATTCGCCGAAGCGCGCGAGCAATATGAAGCGCTGGTGCTGCGCCGCCGCGACAACGGCGTCTACGCCGCACAGCAGGAACGCGAAGCCGCCGACACCGCCTACACCGACATGCGCACGCGACGCACCGCGCTTGCAATCGAAGCCGCAAGGCTCGACAAGGAAACCGCCGAACGCGAAAACCGCGCCGGGCGCGAGGAACAAATCCGCCGCCGGTTGCGCCTGCGCCGCGAGCGCCGTCAATTCCCGCCGGGCTGGCGCGACGGTTCGGCCAACCAGCAACTGGTGGAAAAATGGCGCGACACGACCAACGTCGACCGTCGCCTGAATGAAATCGACACCAAGTTTGCCGACGAAAGCTGGGAAACCGACGAAACGGTTGTTGCCCTGCGCGACAAGATCGCCGCCAACTACCAGCAAATGGAACGCGACCTGGCCAGCCGCCGCCGCGACAATGAAATGGCCGGCGAACAAACCCAGGCCGCACGCGAAAACTACATGGCTGTGCTGCGCCACACCGTGAGCCGCTACGCAAAGAACCTCAGGACCCTGGGCGAAGTGGCCGGCATCAAGGTCGAGCACGAGCCGGTGGCGCTTGGCAACGATGACGTGAGCCTGGCGCAGGCGGGACTGGCGGTGCGTTTCGATTTCGATGCCAAGGGCTTCATGGGCATGAACGACGGCGACGCCTCCGGCGGCCAGCAGGTGATGAAATCGCTGATCCTGCTGGTGGCCCTGATGATGGAGGAATCGCGTCCCGGCGGCTTCGTCTTCATCGACGAGCCCTTCGCCCATCTCGACATCGTCAACATTGAGCGCGTGTCGGGTTTTCTGAAAGCGACGAGAGCGCAATACCTGCTGACCACACCGGTCACGCACAACGTCAATATCTACGACCCGGCGACGCTGACGCTGGTGACTTTCAAGAAACGGCCGGGCGAACCCTGGGCGCCGGGCGTCAAGGTGTTGATGCGCGAGACCGAAGCCGCGCACTGACTGCCCGCCTGGCCGCCTGCCTGAACCATGCTACACGTCACCTCCATTCATAAATCCCGGCGGCAGCGCGTGTCGGACCAGCCCGCGCGCGGGCTCGACACACTGCCCGACGACAGGCGGCAGCTGCTCAAACGCTGGGTCAAACGCGGCGGCGACAGCCGCTGGGAAACGCTCAAAGGTGACGCGGGCGTGGGGCAGCTCACCCTGGCGCAGGCCCTGCTCGACTGGCTGCTGGACAATGGCTGGGTGAACCTCACCGAGAAATTCGAGCGCGCGGAATGGTGGCCGTACCGGGTGCGGTTTCTCGAACTGGCAGCCCTGCGCGCAGCGCTCGGCATCGTGAGCGCGGATGCCGCTGCTGAAAACTGGCAAACCCATCGCGCCACCCTGCCGCCCGACACACCGCTGCTCGATGTCCTCGACGCCCTGCCGCCCAAAACTGCGCTGGCACGCGCCGACCTCGCCCCCGCCCTCGCGCGCTGGCAGCTCGAACAACGCAGTGGCACCCAGCGCGATTTCTCCCTGTTCGCACGTGGCACCACCAAGGCCATCAGCGCCGCCGAATGGACGTGGCTGGCCAGTGCAACCGATCTCGCCGAATGGGGCATCGAGCGCCACACGCCCTTGCTGCTGCTGGCCGCACCCATGACGCTGCACCTGCCTCAAGGCATGCTGAACCTTGCCGCCTGCTCCGATTTTTGCGCCCTCACCCCCGCCACGCTGGCCGCCGCCACCTCTGCCGATGGCACGCCTGTCCGCTGGCATCTGGTGGAAAACCGCACCAGCTTCGAGCGCGTCGCGCGCACGCGCGCAGCCGATGCAGGCGTGATCTGGTTGCCCGGCTTTCCCCCGAGCTGGTGGCGCGAAGCGGTGGCGCACTTGCTGACACTCGCCCCCGCGCCCGCCGCCATCGCCTGCGACCCCGACCCGGCCGGCGTCGCCATCGCCCTGCAAGCCGGCGCGCTGTGGCAAACCGCCAAACTCGACTGGCACCCCTGGCACATGGACGTCGACACCCTGCACACTCTGGCCAGCCATAGTCCGCTCAATACCTGGGATCGCGCGCGCATTGCGCAGCTCCGACCCACACCCGGCCTGCCCGACGCACTCGCTGTATTGCTCGATGACATGCTGGCGCGTGGGATCAAGGGTGAGCAGGAAGGGGTTGTGTAGCCGACCTCGACCCACGCCACGCGCCTCGGCCTCACGCTCAGCATCGGCGCGGGGTTCTGTAATGACACCGGGTGCCTGGTCGAAAACCGGTTTAGAACACGGCCCCCAGCAAAGCCATAGGCAACCACATACCACAGTGTTACACTTATTTATGTGTTAATTCCACGGATCAAAAAATGGCCACCACTGTTAACTTCACCGGCGCGGTCGATCGTGATCTGCTCAAGCGCGCAAAGGTCATCGCCGCCAAAACCGACACGTCGGTTAATGCACTGTTTAACGCCGAGTTGCGTCATCTGGTCGAGACTTTCGAAGCAGCCGAGGCCAGCGGCAACCAGAATTACCGGGTTCTGCTTGATTTCTCGCTTGGCCGGCTCACTGACGCTGACACCATGCGTGCACTTGGCATCGACAGCGAGGAAGACCTGTTTCTTCTGATGGCGCAATCGCATCTACCGATGCCAAGGCTCCCCGACGCCGTCACGCGCGACATGGTCGATCAACTCAATTCGCTCGCAAACTGAAACAGACGCGATGACCGCGCCTGTTGTGTTGCTCCCCGATGCCGGACCGCTCATTACCCTGGCCTATGCCGACGCGCTGGACGTACTGCTCAAGCCGGGCTGGCCGATTGTGCTGGTCGACATGGTGCAGCACGAAATCACACGCAACCAGACACCCACGAGCGAAAAACTGACGCAGTGGGTTGCTACCCGCAAACCATTGATACGGACGACCCGTACATTCCAGCATTACCAGCGAACACTTTCGGCAAGCCCCGCCGCTGTGCGCACGTCTAATCTCGGTGAACTCGCGATCCAGGAAACCATGAACGATCTTGCCCTGGAACAGCCACCGCAAACCGGCGTGTTCTTGTTCGAAGACCACAAGATCGCCCGCGCCAGTTTTCTGGTGCCTGACAACTGCCGCAAGATCAGCACGCGGGCGTTTTTGCTTTTTCTGGAGCAGAAAGGCTGGTTGGCATCAGCGGCAGAAGTCGAACGGCAAGCGATCCTGGCGGGTCGCAATTTCTCCGCGCTGCGGTTTCCGCCTGAGTAGGTGTCCAGATCGCTCCGGAAGGAGCGATAAAAGGCCACGCTCAATCACCCGCGGTAAAGCCTGCTTCCCCCAACCTGTACTTGTTAGCTGCTATCGCCCTCCTCTTCTATTTTGGTCACCCCATGCGCACCGAAACCCCCGTCACGCTATTTCTGAAGGACTACACCCCGCCCGCCTGGTGGATCGAATCGGTTGATTTGCATGTCGCCATCCACGACGGCCACGCCGAGGTTAGGTCACGTCTGCAGTGCACACGCAACCCGGCCATTACAGGCGGCGCGCTGGTGCTCAACGGCGAGGCGCTGGAACTGATCAGCGTCACGCTCGACGGTGCCGCGTTCGACCCGGCGCGTTACACCTACGCCCAGGATCTGCTGACGATCGCCATGCCGCTGCCGGATGCCTGCGTGCTGGAAACCTTGGTGCGCATCGCGCCGGACCAGAACACCCAGCTCTCGGGCCTGTATCGCTCGCGGGACGGCTATTTCACCCAGTGCGAGGCCGAAGGCTTCCGCCGCATCACTTTCTTCCCGGACCGGCCCGACGTGATGGCCAAATTCAGCTGCACGGTGGAGGCCGATCGCGCGCGCTTTCCGCACCTGCTGTCGAACGGCAATCCGGTCGAAGCGGGATTGAGCCCGAACGACGCAACGCGGCACTGGGTGCGCTGGGAAGACCCCTACGCCAAGCCGGCGTATCTGTTTGCGCTGGTCGCGGCCAAGCTCGACGTGATGGAAAACGAATACGTGACCGCATCGGGCCGCAGCGTGCGGCTTGCGGTCTATGTCGAACCCGGCAAGCTCGACCAGTGCAGCCACGCCATGGCGGCGCTGAAAAAAGCCATGCGCTGGGATGAAGAACGATTTGGCCTCGAATACGACCTCGACCAGTACATGATCGTCGCCGTGGGCGACTTCAACATGGGCGCGATGGAGAACAAGGGCCTCAACATCTTCAACACCAAATACGTGCTGGCGCGCCCGGACACGGCGACCGACGCCGATTACCAGGGCATCGACCGCGTGGTGGCGCACGAGTATTTCCACAACTGGACCGGCAACCGCGTGACCTGCCGCGACTGGTTTCAGCTGTCGCTGAAGGAAGGCCTGACCGTGTTTCGCGACCAGGAATTCGGTGCCGACACGCATTCGCGCGCGGTCACACGCATCCAGGACGTGCGCGCCCTGCGCGTGAGCCAGTTCCCCGAAGACGCGGGGCCGATGGCGCATCCGATCCGGCCGGCGTCCTACGCCGAGATCAACAACTTCTACACCGCCACGGTCTACAACAAGGGCGCCGAAGTCATCCGCATGATGCACACGCTGCTCGGGCGCGACGGATTCCGCCGCGGCATGGACCTGTACTTTGAGCGCCACGACGGCCAGGCTGTGACCTGCGACGACTTCGTCGCCGCCATGCAGGATGCCTCGGGCGTCGACCTCACGCAGTTCCGCCGCTGGTACGCGCGCGCCGGCACGCCACGCCTGCACGCCGACGGTGCATGGGATGCCGCCACCCGGCGTTACACGCTGACGCTGACGCAACGCCTCGCCCCCACCGCCTACGAAAAGCGGCTCGCCGAATCGGGTCAAGCCGTGGTCGATGGCCCCCTGCACCTTCCCGTCGCACTCGGGCTGGTGCTGCCCGATGGAAGCGATGCGGCGCTCAGGCTCGCCGGCGAAACCGCTGCGGCCGGCACCACGCGCGTACTCTCGCTCACCGAGCCCACGCAGACCTTCTTATTCGAAGACGTGCCCGCCGCACCCGTTGCCTCGCTGCTGCGTGACTTTTCCGCGCCGGTGGTGCTGGAGCTTGAGCAGACCGACGCCGAACTCGCCCATCTGATTGCACACGACTCCGACGCCTTTAACCGCTGGGAAGCCGGGCAACGGCTGGCGACACGGGTTTTGCTCGCGGGCATTTCGGCGGGTGGCGCGGGCAACGACTGGATTCCGGATGCCTTTGTGGCCGCCTGCGCGCGCGTGCTCGAAGACCGCCTCAACCACGACCCCGCGCTCGCGGCCGAAGCGCTGAACCTGCCGGCCGAAGCCGTGCTTGCCGAAGCCATGGTCGCGCAAGGTCAAACCATCGACCCCGAAGCCATCCACACCGCCCGCGTGAATCTGCGCCGCCATCTCGCGGCCAAACTGCGCGACCGATTCGAAGCCGCGTGGTCGGCACTCGCCCCCACCGAGCCCTATGCGCCCGACGGCGCCCAGGTCGGACAGCGCGCGCTGCGCAACACCTGCCTCGCCTACCTCGGCGAAAGCGACGCCGCGTATCTGAAATCCGCGGTCGTGCCGCGCCTCACCGCGCAACTCGCGGTGGACGAAGACCATGCAGACAGCAACATGACCGACCAGATCGCCGCCCTGGCCACCCTCGCCAACCTCGACCTGCCCGAACGCGACCTGCCGGAACGGGAAGCCGCGCTCGCCGCCTTTTACACCCGCTGGCAACACGAAGCACTGGTCGTCGACAAATGGCTCTCCGTGCAGGCCACCTCGCGCCTGCCCCATGGCGCGGCACGCGTGCGCGCGCTCATGCAGCACTCGGCGTTCGACCTGAAAAATCCCAATCGGGTCTACGCCCTCGTGCGCGGTTTCTGCGGCGCCAACCCGCGCCACTTCCACGCCGCCGACGGCAGCGGCTACGCGCTTGCCGCCGACGTGATCAGCGAACTCCAGGCGATCAACCCGCAAGTCGCATCACGCATCGCCCGCAGCTTCGACCGCTGGCGGCAGTTCGACGCCGGCCGGCAAACACATGCGCGCGCCGCGCTGGAGCGCATCGCTGCTGTTGAAGGTCTGGCAAAGGATGTGGCGGAAGTGGTGGGGAATGCGTTGAAGGCTTGATTGCAGACAACTCATCCTAGAAACCGCAGTTGGACGCGCCCGATGGTGCGTTTGGGCGTGTGTCTGCCGCGAAGCAACGAGGCGGCAGGCCGGGGCCTGCAACGAGGCGCGACAAAGGCAGGCGCGTGACCAGACGTACCAGCGGGTGCGTAGCGAGTTCACCCAAAAGGTGAACGTGAACGAAGGCATAACACTCAATATTCATGCGTCTTTCATTGAGGCAATGAGCGGTCAACTGCGGTTTTTACGCTCATTCTCATCCGAGGCGAAGTAAGAGACGGCTTGTCGGTAGAGTAGAGATGTGGCGCGGTAGCAGTAGGTTTGGTTTGTCTGTTTCCGCCCCTTTCGTCTGGCGGTGC
>JAWOJD010000035.1:0-33774 GCA_046484355.1 Thiobacillus sp. | reverse complement strand
GGGCAGAAGCCTCTGGCGACAGAGGGCCTGCGGTGAGACTGGAAGGGCCGGAAGCCCCGAAGGTGGCCGTAGGTGTCTATTGGACGACAGACGACACGATGCACGAAACGAAGCTCGCTGGGGCCGTTTGCCCAGAAGTCAGGAACCGCCGTATGCGGAACCGCACGTACGGTGGTGTGAGAGGGCGACGGAGGTAACTCCGTCCCCTACTCGATCGCTCAAGCCGTCCCCGACGAAGCCAGACGCGTCATCTCGTCAGGTACGTCGCCCGCCTCTAGGGCTTCAAGGCTTCCAGTCCACCCCGGATATGCAGGTCGCGCTGAGGATAGGGAATGACGATGCTGGCCTCCTTGAAGGCGCGCCAGATTGCCAGATTGATATCCGAGCGCACGCTGGCCAGGCCCGCTTCGGGGTCGGGAATCCATACCCGCAACTCCAACTCGATGCCATTGTCGCCAAAGGCGATGAGTCGGGTGGCAGGCTCCGGTACGGCCAAGACCCGCGGGTTTTCCGTGGCGGCTTTCCGCAACAGGGCTAGCGCTTCTTCGGGGTCGTTGTCATAGCTGATCGAAACCGGAATTCTCAGACGTACATTCGGATCGCTGTAGCTCCAGTTGATCACCTCGTTGGTAATCAGGTTTTCGTTGGGGATCAGCCGCTCGACACCGTCACGGTCCTTCACCACCACGTAACGGGCGCGCAGTTCCTGCACCCAGCCGAATTTGTCGCCGATCGTGATGACGTCGCCGGGCCGAATCGAGCGATCGAACAGGACGATGAAACCGCTAATGAAATTGCTGGCGATGCGCTGTAGGCCAAAGCCCAGACCCACGCCCAGCGCGCCCCCGAACACGGCCAGCGCGGTCAGGTCGATGCCCACCGCATTCAGTGCCAGCAGAAAGGCCAGGACCAGCAGCACAAACTTGCTCAGTTTGACCAGCGCCACCTGCATGCTGGCGCTGACATACTCGGCCTTGCTGATGCGGTTTTCGATGATGCGTGCCAGCCAGAGCGCCAGCACCCACAGCAGGACCAGGGCCAGGATCAGATTGATGACCGCAAGCGCCGATACCCGGTTGCTCCCCATTTGCATCGCCATGCCGTCCAGCCCTTCCAGCACGCCAGGCAACCAGCCCAGCAGATGCAGCGCAACGACGATCCAGATGGAGGTGGCAATCAGGTTTTCCCAGGCCTTCACCATCGGGCCGGGGCGGAAAGTCTTGCGCAGGAAATAAATCAGGGTCCGAATGGTCGCCAGCGAGATCAGCAAGGGCACGGCGAAGTTGAGCAATAGCACCGGATTCCCATGCTGCTGCAGCAATGCGCGCCCCGCCACCACGCCCAGCAGCATGCTGATGGGGAAAAGAATGCGCTGCAGGGTCTTCAAGGCTAGGCGCCGGACTGCAAACTCCGCGTGCTGCTCGGTGCGCGCCACCAGGCCCTGGCTCAACACGCGATGCACCAGCAGCGCACCCGCCGCGGCCAGGACCAGCACCCCGACTTCCCACCAGAACAGCGGGTCATGAATCAGTGCTAGCATATTCCCGAGCGCGGTCTGGAAATCAGGGGGGATGGTCAGGGACATGTCAGGTTTCACGCGGAAGGGATGTCAGCAACATACCGGACAGCACCCTGAATCATCAACCCTCGCTCGTGCTGGGGTAAAGTCATCCTGTGCGATTGCCGGGTATCTGTGCGTATATGCGAACATGTGAGTCAAGTCTGATTCAAGGGGAGGGCAAACGTCCTTTCAATTCACCCTACCAATGACGGATAGCAGTTCATGCGGCCCTCCACACGACTGATTGCAGTCGCACTGTTTCTTCTCCTGCTCTTTGCGGTATTCGAGGGGACCGGTTTGCGGGCTCACTTCACGCTCGGGTCCCTGCAGCACACCCTGCGCGACAACCCGGCCAGCGGGCTTTTGATCTTTGGGCTGGCGTTTGCGCTTGGCAATCTCATTCAACCTAAAAACCGCAGTTGACCGCTCATTGCCTCAATGAAAGCCGCATGAATATTGAGTGTTATGCCTTCGTTCACGTTCACCTTTTGGGTGAACTCGCTACGCACCCGCTGGTACGTCTGGTCACGCGCCTGCCTTGCGTGCATTGCGACTTTCTTCATCATTCGAGCGGTGGGCGGCAACGCACTGAGACAGCTGGACAGCAAACTTGCCGTCAATTTGCTGGGCCAACTGGACGCACACCCTGTCAAAAGCATCCTGCTATTGAGACTGCTGTTCCAAACCGCCCCCGCGCTCAACGCCACCCTCGCCGTGAGCGGCGTCCGGTTTCGCGCCTATCTGCTGGGCACGCTGTTGGGGCTGCCTGTTCCCATTGCCCTGTACTGCGTTTTTTTCGATTACCTGGCGAAGATGCTGAAGATCGCTTGAGACTCAAGAATGAGGACGTCCGCCAGTCCCTCAGCGCAGCACCATCCGCTCCACCACATACAGCAAGGCCACAATCACGCCAACGACGAGCGAAAAACGCAGCACACGTCCAACGTACGCCAGGTAGGTCCGGTTACCGGTAAACAGCCATGCCAGTGCAAGCGCGCCGACTGCGATGAGCAGCGCAACGATCATCAAACGGATGGCGATCATCAGGCCGTGAGGGGATGCAGGCGCAGGAAGGCGGGCGGAACATCCTCGTCCTGTTTGAAGCTGACGAATTCCCAGGACTCCTGGTGTTGCAGCAACTCACGCAGGAGCTGGTTGTTGAGAGCATGACCGGACTTGTAAGCCTCGAAGGCGCCGATGATGGGATACCCCAGCAGATAGAGGTCGCCGATGGCATCGAGCACCTTGTGTTTGACGAACTCGTCGTCGTACCTGAGGCCATCCTGATTCAGCACGCGAAATTCGTCCATGACGATGGCATTGTCGAGCGAGCCGCCCAGCGCCAGGCCCTGGTTGCGCAGGTATTCGACCTCATGCATGAAGCCGAAAGTACGGGCGCGGGAAACTTCCTTGGTGTAGGCCGTATGCGCAAAATCGATGCTGACGGTCTTGCCGCTCTTGTCGAATACGGGGTGTTTGAAATCGATCGTGAACTCGATCTTGAAACCATTATGCGGTACAAAGCGCGCCCATTTGTCACCGTCGCGGACCTCGATCGGCTTGGTGATACGCACGTATCGTTTGGCGGCATCCTGTTCGACGATGCCGGCGGATTGCAGCAGAAAGACGAACGGCGCCGAGGAGCCGTCCATGATGGGGATTTCGGGTCCGCTGAGATCGACCAGCAGGTTGTCGATGCCGAGGCCCGCCAGTGCGGACATCAGGTGCTCGACGGTCGACACCTTGGCCGGACCCGATTCAAGCATCGAGCACAGCCGGGTGTCGGTCACTTTTTCCGGCGCGGCCTTGAGCTCGGCGGGCGGGTCGAGGTCCATCCGCCGGAACACGATGCCGGTATCGGGCGCAGCCGGACGCAAGGTCATCTCGACCTTGACGCCTGAATGCAGGCCCACCCCGGTCGCCTTGACCGGGGTTTTGAGGGTGCGCTGATAGATCATCCTGCTATTTTAGCCGGACGCGGGGACAGGGCGCCATGCGCGTGGCGTGCAGAAACCAAATGCCGCTCCCTGGCACCCCCCGTCCTGGCCGATCAGTCCGCCTGACGGCGCAGAAACGCCGGAATATCCAGCGTATCGATGCCGGATTCGGTCATCGCCTTGAGGGTGCGTGAACGGCGGCTGGTCATCACGCTGGGCAGTTCCTCGTGCTCGCCCATCATCATCGGCGCATCGTCGGTTCCGGTGCGGATGATCTGCATCGGCTTGGGCTGCTGACGTGCAATGGGGCTGCCCAGACCGGTGGCCACCATGGTGACGCGCAGATGTTCTCCCATCGTGTCGTCGAGCACCTGGCCGACGATGACCGTGGCCTCTTCTGCGGTGAAGGCCTTGATGGTGTTCATGACCTCGTGGATCTCGCGCATCTTCACTGTGGACGAAGCCGTGATATTGACCAGCACGCCGCGCGCGCCTGCCAGGTTGACGTCTTCCAGCAACGGGCTGGCGACGGCCTGCTCGGCGGCAACCCGGGCGCGGTCGTCGCCGCTGGCCTGCGCCGAACCCATCATCGCCATGCCCATTTCGCTCATCACGGTCCGCACGTCGGCAAAGTCGACGTTGACCAGACCCGGGCAGTTGATCACTTCGGCAATGCCGCCGACTGCGCCGTGCAACACATTGTTGGCGGCCTTGAAGGCGTCGAGCATCGACACGTCATCGCCCAGCACCTGCATCAGCTTTTCGTTGGGGATGATGATCAGCGAATCGACATGGCGCGCCAGGGCCTCGATTCCGGTATTGGCTGCACGCACCCGCTTGCCTTCGAACATGAAGGGCTTGGTGACGACCGCCACGGTGAGAATGCCGAGTTCCTTGGCCACTTCCGCTACCACGGGCGCCGCGCCGGTGCCGGTACCACCGCCCATGCCGGCGGTAATGAACAGCATGTCGGCGCCGTCGATCAATTCGGCGATGCGCTCGCGATCTTCCAGCGCAGCTTCTCGGCCAATGTCGGGGTTGGCGCCTGCGCCCAGCCCCTTGGTTACGCCATTGCCCATCTGCAGTTGCAGCTTGGCCTGGTTGCGCTTCAACGCCTGCGAATCGGTATTGATGGCGATGAACTCCACGCCATTCAGGCCCGACTCGATCATGTGATCGACCGCGTTGCCGCCGCAGCCACCGACGCCAATTACCTTGATCACTGCATCCTGGGTATCCACATCCATCAGTTCAAACATAGTGCTCTCCTCTTTGTGTTCAATCAAAAACCCCAACCCAAAACCTTCTGGCGTGTCTGCCGCGATGGGTTTCAAGCATCCGGCACAACCACCAAATCCCGTTTCGATGCTGCTTGCTCAATCCGCGAACAGCCGCATCGGCAATTCCCCTAAAACCAGCTTTTCATGCGCTCCAAAATATCCTTGAGTCGGCTGCCCGACAGCTTGGGCGCATCCCGCCCGCGCGCTTCCAACCCGGCCATCAGCAGGCCCATCCCAGTCGCGAATCGAGGGTTGTGCATCACCTCGGCAAGCCCGCCTTCGTAGCGTGGCCAACCCAGCCGCACCGGCATGTGAAACACTTCTTCGCCCAGCTCGACCATGCCCTGCATCGCAGCCGACCCGCCGGTGATCACGATCCCGGATGACAACAACTCCTCGAATCCACTGCGGCGCAATTCCGCCTGCACCAGCGAATACAGTTCTTCCATTCGCGGCTCGATGAATTCGGCCAGGGTCTGGCGGGACAAGGTGCGGGGTGGGCGGTCGCCGATACCCGGCACTTCGATCATGTCGCGCGCATCGGCCAGCTGACGCAGCGCGCAGCCGTATTGCACCTTGATGTCCTCGGCTTCCTTGGGCGGTGTGCGCAACGCCACCGCGATATCGTTGTTGACCTGGTCGCCCGCGACCGGAATGACGGCGGTGTGGCGGATCGCGCCGTTGGTGAACACCGCGATATCCGTGGTGCCGCCTCCGATGTCGACCAGGCAGACGCCGAGTTCCTTTTCATCCTCGGTCAGCACCGCCATGGCCGATGCCAGCGGCTGCAGCACCAGGTCGCCCACTTCAAGTCCGCAGCGGCGCACGCACTTGATGATGTTCTGCGCAGCCGACACCGCGCCGGTCACGATATGAACCTTCACTTCGAGGCGCACCGCGCTCATGCCCAGCGGGTCGCGAACGTCTTCCTGCCCGTCGACGATGAATTCCTGCGGGATCGTGTGCAGCACCTGCTGGTCGGTCGGAATGTTGACCGCGCGCGCGGTATCCATCACGCGATCGACGTCCGACTGGCCGACTTCCTTGTCCTTGATCGCATACATGCCGTGCGAATTGAAGCTTTTGATGTGGCTGCCAGCGATCCCGGTGTAGACCTCGCGAATCTTGCAATCGGCCATCAGTTCGGCTTCTTCAAGCGCACGCTGGATGGCATTGACCGTTGCCTCGATGTTGACCACCACACCCCGTCGCAGCCCGCGTGACGGATGGGTGCCCATGCCGATGATTTCCAGCACGCCCTCTTCATTGATCTCCGAAACAATGCAGACGATTTTGGAGGTGCCGATATCGAGGCCGACAATCAGGTTTTTGGGATCTCTTGGCTTGCTCATGTTGCACTCGGTTTGAATGGGGTTTCGCCTTTCGGCATGCGGATCGCGAACCCGTCGGGGTAGCGCAGATCAACTGTGACCGGGATGTCGAGGCGGGTGGCAGGAATGCCGGATTCGGCTGACAGGGCGGGAAGCGCGGGCGTTGCTGCTGCGCTTTCCTGCACCGGGCTGGCTGCAGCCTGCGCGGCAAACAGGCGGGGATACAGCCCCACGAAGCGCGCCAGCCGTTCGGCTGGCTGCTCGCGCCCCAGCGCCAGCTGCATGCCGTTGTCCAGGCGCATGCGCCATGCCCGGCGCGGCGACAGACGCAGTTCGCTGATCGACATGCCCAGCGGGGCCAGCGCAGCCTGATGCTTGCGGTATGCGGTCACCACTTCGGCGCTGCTGCCTTCGGGTCCGGACAGCCGCGGCAGGGATTCGCCCGCCGCCGCGACAAACACCTCGCCGGTTTCGTTGACCAGCGCATTATCGTTCCAGCGCGCCAGCGGCACGTGCTCGGTAATCGAGACCACCAGGGTATCCGGCCAGCGGCGCTCCACCCGGGCCTCGCGCACCCAGGGCAGTTTTTCCAGGCTGTTGCGGACGCTTTCGAGGTCAACCGTAAAGAAAGTGCCCCGCACCCGGCGTTCCGCCACCAACTGAATCTGTGCTTTGGTCACGTGCGCAACCGGCGTTTTCATTTCGATGGTGCGCAGGGCAAACCAGGGCTGTGCCGCCACCCAGCTGATCCCGCCATAGGCCAGCAGGCCGATCGCGCCCCAGGTCAGCACGCGGGCGAGCTGGCAAAGGGGGTGCGCGGCGAGTTCGGGCGAGGTCGTCATGCCAGCGTCTGCTCCAGAATGCGCATGCACAGCGCGTCAAAATCCAGCCCGGCCACGCGAGCAGCCATCGGCACCAGGCTGTGGTCGGTCATGCCGGGCGAGGTGTTCACCTCCAGCAGATAGGGATTGCCGAGGCTGTCGAGCATGATGTCCACCCGGCCCCAGCCACGCCCCCCGATCAGGTCGAACGCGTCCAGTGCCAGCTGCCGCATGGCCTGTTCCTGCGTATCGGACAATCCGGCCGGGCACTGATACGCGGTGTCGTTGCGCAGGTATTTAGCCTCGAAATCATAGAATTCCTTGTCCTTGGCCGGTTCCAGGCGAATCAGCGGCAAGGCGGTGCGGCCGAGGATGCCGACCGTGAATTCAGCGCCATCGATGAATTTTTCCGCCAGCACCAGTGCGTCGTGTTCGACGGCCGTCTCATACGCGGCTTTCAGCGTTCCCGGCTCGGTCACTTTGCTCATGCCGATGCTCGACCCTTCGCGGGCAGGCTTCACGAAAATCGGCAAGCCGAGCCTTTTTTCGACCATGGCAAAATCACTGGCCTCGGTCAGGATTTCCCAGTCGGCAGTTGGCAGGCCCGCTGCGCGCCATAACAACTTGGTGCGCCATTTATCCATGCCGATGGCAGATGCCATCACCCCGCTTCCGGTGTAGGGTAAATCCAGCAGTTCCAGCGCGCCCTGCATGCAACCGTCCTCGCCGAACCGTCCATGCAGGGCAATGAAGATCCGGTCGAACTCACCGGTGATCAGGTCGCCCAGATTACGGGTGGCCGGGTCGAATGCATGCGCATCGACACCCTGGCGGGTCAATGCCGCCAGAACGGCCGCGCCGCTGTTCAGCGACACCGGGCGCTCGGCCGAGGTGCCGCCCAGCATGACCGCGACTTTCCCGAACGTCCTGGTTGATTCAGTAGCCATTATTGGCGTGCTCCGATAATTCTGACTTCACGCATCAGGCGTACATTGGTGCGCGCTTCCACACTGCCTTCCACATGTTCGATCAGGCGCTCGATGTCGGTCGCCGTGGCATGGCCCAGGTTGACAATGAAGTTGGCGTGTTTTTCCGACACCTGTGCATCGCCCATTCGAACCCCCTTGAGGCCGCAGCTTTCGATCAGGCGCGCCGCGTGATCGCCGGGGGGATTGCGGAACACCGATCCGGCGTTGGGCAGGCTCAACGGCTGCGAGGCGATACGCGTTTGCAGCAGCGCCTTGATTTTTTCGCGCGACGCCACGCCATCGCCTTTCTCCAGCCGGAACCAGCCGCCGATGAACCATTCATTGGCAGGAGCAGGCGGGTGCTGCGCGGTGAGCGTCGCCGTTTTCAGCGCCACATGCCGGTACCCCGTCACGTATTCATCCGGCCGGCGTTCGTTCAGCCGCCCCTGGCGGTCCAGCGTCTGCACCTGCACCACCTTGTCCCAGGTTTCGCTTCCGTAGCAGCCGGCGTTCATCGCGAGCGCCCCGCCCACCGTGCCGGGGATACCTGCCCAGAATTCGCCGCCAATCAGGCCGTGGGTGGCGGAGAAGCGTGCCAGCTTGGGTGCGGCGACCCCCGCCTGGGCATACACGAGCGCGGTCTCGATCCCTTCCGGGGACGGTGGCATGCCCTGGGTGCGACTTTCGATCGCCAGTGTCGTCAGCACGCCATGCAACAGGATGACCACCCCTTTGACGCCGCCATCGCGCACCAGCAGGTTGCTGCCCAGCCCCATCATGTAGATGTCTTCATCGACCGGCACCGACCGCACCAGCCAGGTCAGATCCTCCAGATCGGCCGGGACGTAGACGCGTTGCGCCATGCCGCCCGCGCGCCACGACACGTGTTTCTTCATCGGTTCGTTGTACAGAAAGTGCCCGCGCAGAACCGGCGGATTCCCGCCGCCCAGATCCATGTCGCTCATGCGATAGTCATGCCGCATGGTGGCCTCCCAACGCCGGCGCCACGGTGCCGATACTGCCTGCACCCATCACCAGCACCACATCGTCCGCCTGCGCCAGATCGCTCACCACGGCGGGGATCTCCGCGACGTCTTCCACGAAGACCGGCTCGACCTTGCCTGCGACCCTGACCGCGCGTGCGAGCGCACGGCCATCCGCTGCGACGATTGGCGCCTCGCCAGCGGGGTAGACTTCGTTCAGCACCAGCACATCCGTTTCAGACAGCACTTTCACGAAATCCTCGAAGCAATCGCGGGTGCGGGTGTAGCGGTGCGGCTGGAACACCAGCACCAACCGGCGTCCCGGATAGGCGCCCCGCACGGCAGCCAACGTGGCGGCCATTTCAACGGGATGGTGACCGTAGTCGTCGATCAGGCAGTACTGCCCGCCATCGTTGCAGGGCTGGTCGCCATAGCGCTGAAAACGCCGGCCAATGCCGTCGAAATGCGCCAGCGCCCGGGTGATCGCGGCGTCGCTTGCGCCAACTTCGGTTGCCACCGCGATGGCCGCCAGCGCGTTCAACACGTTATGCATGCCGGGGTGGTTCAGCATCACGTCGAGGTCGGCCATGCCCTCCCGCTTGACCGCGAAATGCATCTGGCCCTGTTCAAAGCGCGCATGGACCGCGCGCACCTGGGCAGACTCGTTAAACCCATACGTGGTGATCGGCTTGGTGATGCGCGGCAGGATTTCGCGCACATGCGGATCGTCGACGCACAGCACCGCCATGCCATAGAAGGGCAGACGCTGGCAGAAATCGACGAAGGCCTGCTTCAGCCGCTCGAAATCATGGTCATAGGTGTCCATGTGATCCGCGTCGATATTGGTGACGACCGCAATCACCGGCGTGAGGTACAGGAAGGAGGCGTCGGACTCATCCGCTTCGGCCACCAGAAAGTCGCCTTTCCCGAGCTTCGCGTTGGTTCCGGCTGCCGTCAGCTTGCCGCCAATGACATAGGTCGGGTCCATCCCCGCTTCGCCGAGAATGCTGGCCACCAGGCTCGTCGTCGTCGTCTTGCCGTGGGTGCCGGCAATCGCGATGCCCTGCCGCAACCGCATCAGCTCGGCCAGCATCAGCGCACGCGGCACGATGGGAATCTTGCGTTCGCGTGCCTCGACCACCTCGGGGTTCGATTCCTGCACTGCAGTCGACACCACCACAGCATCGGCTCCGGCGACATTGTCCGCAGCGTGGTTGCGGAAAATTCGCGCACCCAGCCGGGCCAGCCGCTGCGTCACCGCATTGTCGGCCAGATCCGAACCCGACACGGCGTAGCCCAGGTTCAGCAGCACTTCGGCGATGCCGCTCATGCCGACACCCCCAATACCGATGAAATGGATGTGTTTAACGGCGTGTTTCATGTCGCCAGCGCCTCGCAAATATCCGCAATCCGCAGCGCGGCATCCGGCCTGGCCAGGCGGTGTGCCTGGGCAGAGGCTTCCGCCAGTCGCGGACGGTCCAGCCGCGCGATCTGCGCAGCGAGCGTTTCGGGGGTCAGGTCTTTCTGCTGCACCAGCCAGCCCGCGCCATCTCGATCGAGAAAATTCGCGTTGCCGGTCTGGTGATCGTCGACCGCAAAAGGGAAGGGCACCAGGATCGCGGGCACCCCGGCGCAGGCCAGTTCGGCCACTGTCATCGCACCGGCGCGACACACGGCGAAATCGCACGTTTGATACGCCTCGGCCATGTCTTCGATGTAATCGCACACTTCCGCCTCGACGCCTGCTTCCGCGTAATTCGTGCGCAGGGTGTCGATATGCTGGCGGCCGGACTGGTGCACGACGCGGGGACGGCTGTCTGCGGGCAGCAGTGAGAGCGCTTTGGGCAGCAAATCGTTCAACGCCGACGCGCCGAGACTGCCGCCCACCACCAGCATGCGCAACGCACCGCTGCGACCGGCGTAGCGATTTTCCTGAGCGACCAGCGCGGCAATTTCCGGGCGGACCGGGTTGCCGACCTGCTCGCTGGCGACCCGACGGCAGGGGATGGGCTTGTCATGCTTGTTCTCGAACACAGCCGGAAACGCTGTCAGCACACGGTCGGCCAAACAGGCCAGGACCCGGTTGGTCAGGCCAGCGACTGAATTCTGTTCGTGGATGACCAGCGGCTTGTTCAACAGGCTCGCCATCATGCCGCCGGGAAAAGCCGTGTAACCGCCCATGCCCAGGATCACATCCGGCCTGCGTCGCACAATGGCCCGCAGACTCTGGCCAAAGGCAACCAGAAGCATCAGCGGCAACAGCAGTTTTCTCAGCAGTCCCTTGCCCCGAACCCCGCCCATCGTCACCCACACCATGTCGATGCCGGCAGCAGGCACCACGCGCGCCTCGAGCCCGGCATGCGTCCCGAGCCAGAAAACATCCCAGCCTCGCGTTTGAAGAGCGTGCGCCACCGCGAGCGCCGGGTAGACGTGCCCGCCGGTGCCGCCGGCCATCACCATGAGGGTTCGGTTCAATGCGGCCATCAGAACGTTTTTCCCCGCATCATCTGCCGGTGTTCCCAATCGATGCGCAACAGCACCGCGATGGCCAGACAGTTGGCGACGATTCCGCTGCCGCCGAAGGACAGGAAGGGCAGCGTGAGCCCCTTGGTGGGCAACAGGCCGACGTTCACGCCCATGTTGATGAGCGCCTGCATGCCCAGCCAGATGCCGAACCCTTGTGCCACCAGTGCGCAGAAGTTGCGCTCGAGCTGCGCGGCGCGGTGGCCGATCAGGAAGGCCTTGACGATAAGCCAGGCGAACAGGGCAACCACCGCAACCACGCCCACGAATCCGAATTCCTCGGCAATCACCGACAGCAGGAAATCGGTATGCGCCTCGGGCAGGTAAAACAGCTTTTCGATGCTGCCGCCCAGGCCCATCCCCAGCCATTCGCCGCGCCCGAAGGCAATCAGCGCATGCGAAAGCTGGTAACCCTTGCCATACGGGTCGGAGAACGGATCCAGAAAGCCCAGCATGCGTTCCATCCGGTAGGGCGACGTGTAGATCAGCGCAGC
This sequence comes from Thiobacillus sp., assembly GCA_046484355.1. GTDB lineage: Bacteria > Pseudomonadota > Gammaproteobacteria > Burkholderiales > Thiobacillaceae > Thiobacillus. The sequence goes on along the minus strand of JAWOJD010000035.1, from coordinate 21,876 downwards.
GAAGCCCATCATCAACGCCACCACCAGGCCGGCGAAGAGTTTCCAGTTGAGTCCGCCCAGAAACAGGATGCCCATGGCGATGGTCACGATGACGACAAAGGCGCCGAAGTCCGGCTGGCTCAGCAGCAACGCGCCGACCAGCATCATCACCCCGGCCATTGGCAGGAAGCCCTTCTTGAAATCGTGCATGAAGGCAGCCTTGCGCATGGTGTAGTCGGCGGCATACAGCACGGCAAGAAACTTCATCAGCTCGGACGGCTGCAGATTGGCGAAGCCCAGCGGAATCCAGCGGGTGCTTCCATTGACGGTGCGTCCGATCCCCGGAATCAGCACGATCACCAGCAGCAGCAGCCCCGCCAGGAAGAGATACGGCGCGGCCTGCTGCCATACCCGCATCGGCACCTGAAAGGCGGCAAAGCCCGCGCCGACACCCAGTGCAACGAACATCGCCTGACGCAGCAAATAGTATTCGCCGTTGTTGCCGGACAGGCGGGACGCCTCGGCAATCGCGATCGAGGCGGAGTAGACCATCACCAGTCCGATCGACAACAGCCCCACGACCAGCCACAGCAGGCTGAAATCGAGTTCGGAACTGGGCTTGGGCGCGCGGGCAGCATAGAGCATTATTTCGCCGCCCTTTCTGCTGCCAGCTTTTTCACTGCGGCAACAAACACTTCGGCGCGGTGAATGTAGTTGCGGAACATGTCGAAGCTGGCGCATGCAGGCGACAACAACACGGCATCGCCGGGATGGGCGAGCCGATCCGCCTGCTCGACCGCATCGGACAGACTGGCCGCCGGCTGGACGTCCACGCTGCAACCGGCGAGGGCGGCTGCAATCAGCGGCGCATCGCGCCCGATCAGCACGACTGCACGCGCATTGGCTTCGACCGCGGCCTTGAGCGGGGTGAAATCCTGGCCCTTGCCGTCGCCGCCGAGAATCACCACCGCACGCCGTTTGCCCATGCCATACAGCGCGGCCTCGGTGGCGCCGACGTTGGTGCCCTTGGAGTCGTCGTAATAGGTCACGCCGTCGATTTCCGCGACTTTTTCGACCCGATGCGGTAGTCCCTTGAAATGCACCAGACCGCGTAAAAGTGCCTCCATCGGCACGTCCAGCGCGCGGGTCAACGCCAGCGCAGCAAGCGCGTTGGCAACGTTATGCAGCCCGTCCACCTTCAAGCCGGACATCGGCATCAGCATGTCACCGCCCACGCAGAGGTCGTCTTCGCACAGGCCAAAGTTTTTATCCTGCGGGCAGCGGTCCAGGCCAAAGCTGACCACGCGCCGTCCCGGCAGCGTCATCGCCATGCTGCGCGCATCGTCGCGATTCACCACCTGCACGCCATCTCCACCAAAAATGCGCGTCTTGGCCGCGGCATAGGCCTCCATGTCCGGGTAACGGTCCATGTGATCTTCCGACAGGTTGAGCACGGTTGCCGCGGTGGCGTTGAGGCTGGACGTCGTTTCGAGCTGGAAGCTTGAGAGTTCCAGCACCCACACATCCGGCGCAGGGGCCAGGCCCTGCTCGACTTCATGCAGTGCATCCAGTACCGGCAGGCCGATATTGCCTGCCACGCAGGTTTCCAGGCCGGCCATGCGGCACATGTCGCCGCACATTGCGGTGACGGTGCTCTTGCCGTTGCTGCCGGTGATGGCGATGATCCGCATCGGGCCCTTTGAATCGGACGACTCGGCTCGCTCTGCATTGATCGCCTGCACAGCGCGGGCAAACAGTTCGACATCGCCCGCCACCTCGACGCCCGCCGCGATCGCCCGCGCAACTGCGGGCTCGGCCAGCGGCACGCCCGGACTGACCACCAGCATTTCAGCGTCCTGCAGCTGGGCGTCATCGAATCCACCGACATGCAGTGGCACCTGCGGCAGCCACTCGGCCAGGCGCGGCGCATGGGGCGGCGCCATACGGCTGTCCGCCACGCTCACCTGTGCACCGCGTGCCGCCAGCCAGCGCGCGCAGGACAAACCGGTATCGCCCAGACCGAGGACCAGGATCTTCTTGCCGGAGAGATTCAGGCTGCCGTCGTTCATCGTAGTTTCAGACTCGACAAACCGATCAGCACCAGCATCATGGAAATGATCCAGAAACGCACCACCACCTGGTTTTCCTTCCAGCCCTTGAGTTCATAGTGGTGGTGAATAGGGGCCATGCGGAACACCCGCTTGCCAGTCAGCTTGAACGAGCCGACCTGCACCATCACCGACAGGGTTTCCACCACGAACACGCCGCACATGATGAAGAGGATGATTTCCTGGCGCACGATGACGGCTACCACGCCGAGGGCCGCACCCAGCGCCAGCGCGCCGACATCGCCCATGAACACTTCCGCCGGATAGGCGTTGAACCACAAAAAGGCCAGCCCGGCACCCGCCATCGCGGCGCAGAAGATCGCCAGTTCGCCAGCGCCCGGAATGTGGGGCACGCCAAGGTATTTTGAGAACACCGCGTTGCCGGCGACGTAGGCAAAGATAGCCAGCGCACCGGCCACCATCACGGTCGGCAGGATCGCCAGCCCATCCAGTCCATCCGTGAGGTTGACCGCATTGCTGGCGCCGACGATGACGAGATAGGTCAACGTAATAAAGGCCGCCGCCGACAAGGTCAGCGTGGCGTGCTTGAGGAAGGGGATGATGAGGTCGGTTTGCGCCGGCAGGCTGGCGGTCTGCCACAGGTAAGCGGCGACCGCCAGGCCAATCACCGATTGCCAGAAATACTTCCAGCGCGAAGGCAGGCCGCGTGAGTTTTTTTCCACCACCTTGCGCCAGTCGTCTACCCAGCCCACGATGCCGAACCCTGTCAGGGTCACCAGCGCGACCCAGACATAGGAATTGCTCAGGTCCGCCCACAGCAAGGTGGTCAGCACGACCGAAACCAGAATCAGTGCGCCCCCCATGGTCGGCGTACCGGCCTTGATCAGATGGGTTTGCGGGCCATCGTCGCGCACCGACTGGCCGATCTTCAACGCGGTGAGCTTGCGGATGACCGCCGGTCCGACGATGAAGGAAATCGTCAAGGCGGTCAGCGCGGCCATTACCGCGCGCAGGGTCAGGTAATTGAAGACGTTGAATGCGCGAACATCCTGACCGAGATATTGAAACAGCCACAAGAGCATGTCAGTGTCCTTTATGCCCAGGCCGCGAGGCCGTCGGGTCTTCCATGAAGCTCTGCACCACGCGTTCCATCTGCATGAAGCGGGAACCCTTCACCAGCACGACCGTGTCGCCGGCGAGGGTGTTTTCGAGTTCGGCAAGTAGCTCCTGGATGCGCTCGAAGTGCATCGCGCCCGGGCCAAATGCCACGACGGTTTCCTTCGTCAGCTCACCGAGGCAGAGGAGTCGATCGACCCCCGCGGCGTGCGCGGCCCGCCCGATTTCCGCGTGCATGGCCGCCGCATCGGCACCCAACTCACCCATGTCGCCCAGCACCAGCACCTTCTTGCCGGGATGGTTTTGCAGCACCGCCAGTGCCGCTTTAACCGAATCGGGATTGGCGTTATAGGTGTCGTCGATGAACGTGCTGCCATGCAGCGCGGCCTTTGTCTGCAAACGCCCCTTGACGCCGGGGAAGCCTGACAGGCCGGCGACGATGCTGTTGTTGCTGACATCCAGTGCAAAGGCAGCGGCAGCAGCAGCCAGCGCGTTCATCACGTTATGCTCGCCCGGCACCTGCAGCGTGATGTCGAGCGTGGCGTTGGGCAGCGTCAGCGCCAGCGTCGAACCGAAGGCACTGGGCTGATAGGCACCGTGCACCGCTGCCGGTTGCCGGATGCCGAATTCGATCACGTTGCGCTTGGCGTTGAGTTCGCGCCACAGTCCGACGTGGCCGTCGTCGCCGTTGAACACCGCGATGCCCCCGCCTGCGAGCCCCCCGAAAATCTCGCCCTTGGCACGGGCGATCGCCTCGACCGATCCCAGCAAGCCGATGTGTGCTGTCATGGCATTGTTGACCAGCGCCACGTCTGGACGGGCCAATCGCGTCAGGTAGTCGATTTCACCCGCATGGTTCATGCCCATTTCAAGCACGGCGAATTGGTGCGCTTCGTTGAGACGCAGCAGCATCAGCGGCAGGCCGATATCGTTGTTGAGGTTGCCTTCGGTCTGGAGCACCGCTGCCTCGGATCCCGCTTCCACTCGCAGGATCGCGGCCAGCATTTCCTTCACCGTGGTTTTGCCGTTGCTGCCGGTAATGGCCACCACCGGCAGGCTGAAGCGCGCCCGCCACGCTGCGGCAAGCCTGCCGAGCGCGAGTCGCGTATCGTCGACACGAAGCGCCGATCCGATTTCAGGCACCTGCGCAGCATCGAGCACCACCCCGACCGCGCCCTTCTGCAGGGCTTGCGCAGCATAGGCACCACCGTCGAATTTCTCGCCACGCAGGGCGATGAAGAGGTCGCCCGGCTGAATCGCGCGGCTGTCGGTCGACACGCGCAGCACCTCGGCATCGGCGCCGCCATACGTCACGCCAAGCATGGCGGCGGCTTCGGAAAGCAGCATCATGGGCGAGCTCATGTCCACGCCTCCAGTGCTTTGCGCGCAACGACTACATCGGAGAATGGCACGCGCTCGCCAGCAATTTCCTGGTAATCCTCGTGTCCCTTGCCCGCGATCAGCACCACGTCGCCCTGGTGTGCGCCGCCAACGGCCTCGAAAATGGCGCGCGCACGGTCGGCCTCGACGCGCGGCCTGGATTTCATCCCGGCCAGAATGTCGTCAATGATATGGAGTGGGTCTTCGTTGCGCGGATTGTCGCTGGTCACCCAGACCTCGTCCGCACCGGCTGATGCAGCCTGCCCCATCAGCGGGCGCTTGCCCTTGTCGCGATTGCCGCCGCAGCCGAACACGCAGATCAGGCGGCCACCGCTGACGATTTCGCGCAGGGTCGCAAGCACTTTTTCCAGCGCGTCGGGGCTGTGTGCGTAATCCACCACCACCAGCGGGTGCGCCTCGCCGCCAAACGTCTGCATCCGGCCCGGCGGCGGCGTAATCTGCGCCAGCGCCCGGCAGGCGTCGTCCAACTTCACGCCGGACACCAGCAGGGTGGTCAGCACCGCAAGCACGTTGGCTGCATTGAAACGGCCCAGCAAGGGCACATCGAACTCGGAGTTGCCCCAGTCGGTGTGCACATTTAGATGCAGTCCGGCTTGCGTCAGGCGAAGCGTGTCGCACACGACGCTGCCGCGCTGGAAGCCGTAGCCTGCAACACGGGCCGGACGGGTCTCGCTTTCCAGACGCTGACCGAACGCGTCGTCGACATTCAGCACCGCCCACTCCAGCCCCGGCCAGCTGAACAGCCGCGCCTTGGCGGCGGCATAGCTGTCCATGTCACCGTGGTAATCGAGATGATCGCGCGACAGATTGGTGAGCACCGCCACATTGAACGCTGTGCCGTTGACGCGCCCCTGTGCCAGCCCGTGCGACGAAACCTCCATCGCGCACGCTGTTGCACCCTGCTGACGGTAATGCGCCAGCCGTTGCTGCAGCTCAATGGCGTCGGGCGTGGTGTTAAACGCAGGCGTGAGGGCGCCCGGGAAGCCGTTGCCCACGGTGCCGATCAGCGCGGTTTTGCGAGCCAGCTGCGAGAAGGCCTGCGCCACCCAGTGGGCCACCGAGGTTTTGCCATTGGTGCCGGTAATCCCAACCATGTGCAACGCGCGCGAGGGCTCGCCATACACGTGCGCGGCAATTTCGCCGAGGCGGTTTCTCAGCCCGGCCACGCCTGCATTGGGCAGATCGAGTGCCGGATCCCATTGATAATGGTCGGCGTCCCACAACACGCCGTCGACCCGCTGCGCCACCGCCTGCGCGATGAAGTCACGGCCGTCATGCGCGTCGCCCGGATACGCTGCGAACACGTTGCCCGGAAAGGCCTTGCGGCTGTCGCCGACAAGCTCGGATACCTGGATGCCGAGCCGCTCGAGAATATGCGGAACCGACTCCCGGATCGACTGCGAGGCCGTGCGCGTGGCAGCTGTGGGTGTGCGCTGGGCCTTGGACATTACGCGCCCCCTCCCGTGCGTGTCGCAATCGACGGGCCGCGCTCGGTCATGCGCGTTTCCGTTTCCGGGGCGTCGGGCGGCAGAGCCAACTGGCGCAGGCTCGCGGCCATCACCTGCGCGAAGACCGGGCCCGCCACGCTGCCACCGTAATACACACCGCCTGACGGCTCGTCGATCGCCACGCCGATGATGAGACGCGGATTGGACGCGGGCGCCATGCCGACAAACGAAGACAGATAGCGGTCAGGCGCGTAGCGGCCATCGACCAGCTTGTGCGCCGTGCCGGTTTTGCCCGCCACGCGATAGCCGGGCACCCGGGTGCGCGTACCGGTGCCGCCTTCCTGGGTAACCGCCTCCATCATGGCGCGTACTTCACGCGCCACGCTCGGGGAGAACACCCGCTCGCCGACGATTTCCTGCGGTTCGCGTTTCAGGAACGAAAGCGGCATCACTTCGCCATCGTTGGCAAACGCCATATAGGCGCGCGAAAGCTGTAGCAGGCTGACCGACAGGCCATAACCGTAGGCCATGGTGGCGTGCTCGACCGGGCGCCAGAGGGCGGCGTCCCGCAGGCGCCCGGCAGTTTCTCCCGGGAAGCCCGACCCCGGCAGTTCGCCGAAACCGGAGCGATGCAACACCTCCCAGTATTGCTGCGGGGTCAGCGACATCGCCAGCTTGACGGCACCGACGTTGCTGGAGCGCTGGATGATCTCGCTCACCGTCATCTGCGGTCGTGGATGCAGGTCGCGCACCAGCTTGTTACCCACCCGCCAGGTTTCGGGCGTATCGATGACGCTGTCAGGGTGGTACAGGCCCCGCTCAAGCACGGCGGCGGCCACAAACGGCTTGATGGTCGAACCCGGTTCAAAGGTATCGATGACCGCACGGTTGCGCATCGGCCCCGGCTCGTAGTTGCGGCGGTTGTTGGGATTGAAGTTCGGCTGGTTGGCCAGCGCGAGGATCTCGCCGGTTTTGGCATCCAGCACCACCACGCTGCCGCCTTTGGCCTTGTGGGTAGCGACCGCAGCCGAGAGTTCGCGGTGCGCCAGATACTGGATTTTCAGGTCAAGCGCCAGCGCCAGATTGCCGCCCATCTGTGCGGTCTTGATCGGCGCCAGGTCGCGAATGGTGTTGCCGCGGCGATCGCGCACAACCTGGCGCGCGCCCTCCCGTCCGGCGAGCCAGTCCTGATAGGCCCGCTCGACCCCTTCCTGCCCGAGGTCGTCCACATTGGTGAAACCCACGACATGCGCGGACACTTCACCTGCCGGATAGTACCGACGAAATTCTCGCCGCAGGTACAGCCCGGGGACGCCCATCGCGGCAATCCTGACCGCCTGCTCCGGCGTCACCGGCCGCCTCACGCTGAATTCCCCCCGCGTTTTGCGCGCCAGTTTTTTCGACAGGTCCTGCAAGGGCATGTCCAGCACCTTCGCCAGCTGCGCCTGCTGCACCGGGTTCAGCTTGAGCTCGTCCGCCCTCGCCCACAGCGATTCCACCGGCGTGCTGATGGCCAGCAACTGGCCGTAACGATCCGACACCTGGCCGCGATGCGCGGGCAGCGTCAGGTTGCGATTGGTCAATGCATTGCCCTTGCCCTGCAGATAATCGGTGTTGATGCCCTGCAAGTACAGGGCGCGGCCGGCCACCAGCACCATGCCGCCGAGCAGCAAGCCCCCCACGGCCAGCATCCGCCATGGCTCGAGATGCAACTTGAGGAGTTTGCGCGAGCGGCTGCTCATGGCCTGCCCGTCCAGGTCTCTACGTGGATGCGATCGGCTTGCGGCTCGACCAGCCCGAGCTGGGCGCGCGCAAGCGCATCCACCCGCGCCGGATTGGCCCAGGTGCCTTGTTCGAGCTGCAATTGCCCCCATTGCTCGTCGAGTGCACGCGATTCTTTTTTCAAGCGTTCCAGTTCTACAAAATAGGTGCGTGAACGGTGTTGCGCCTGCACCACCGCCAATGCAGATGCAATCAGCGCCAATGCCAGGATGATATTGATGCGGCTCATTCAGCCTCGCCCACGCGTTCTGCCACCCGCAACACAGCGCTGCGCGCACGCGGGTTGGCATCGATCTCCGCATCGGACGCATGCTGGGCACGGCCCACCAGCCTGAGCCGACCCGGCTTTAGCATGGCGGCCGGAATGGGCAGCCGACGCGGCGCCTGCTCACCCAGAGACTCATCGCGCATGAAACGCTTGACGATACGATCTTCCAGCGAATGAAAACTGATGACAGCGAGCCGTCCACCGGATCGGAGTTTGTCCACGCATTGCGGCAACACAGCGCTCAATTCTTCCAACTCGCGGTTGATATAAATCCGTATAGCCTGGAAGCTGCGGGTCGCCGGGTGCTGCCCCGGCTCGCGCCGCTTGACCGTGGCTGCGATGAGGCTCGCCAGCTGCCCCGTGCTGCGGATTGCTTCGACTTGCCGTGCCGTAACAAGCGCGCGCGCAATCGATTTAGCAAACCGCTCTTCCCCGTAGGTGCGGATGACTTCACTGATCTCCCCCTCTGCCGCCGTCGCCAGCCAGTCTGCCGCCGACATGCCACTGCCCGGATCCATGCGCATATCAAGTGGCGCATCGAATCGAAAACTGAACCCTCGCGTCGCATCGTCGAGCTGCGGTGACGACACGCCGATATCCAGCAAAATCCCGTCTACCCGCTCGATGCCCAATTCATCCAGCACCGCGCCCAAACGCGAGAACGCACGCTGCACCAGGGTCAGCCTGGCGTCCTGCAAGGCCTCGCCCGAGCGGATGGCATCCGGATCGCGGTCCAGCGCAATCAGGCGCCCGGCGGGACCCAGTTGCCCGAGGATCATGCGGCTGTGCCCGCCACGCCCGAAGGTGGCATCGACGTACACGCCATCGGGTTTGATCGCCAGCGCCGCCACCGCCTCTTGTGCCAGCACCGGCACATGGGCGGACTGCATCACAACGTAAAGCCTTCCAGCTCCGGCGGCAGCGTGTCATCGCTAAAGGTCAGCGCCTGGGCCACTTTCTCCTCCCAGCGCGCCTCATTCCACAACTCCACCTTGCTGCCCTGACCGACCATCACCACGCTTTTATCCAGGTCGGCGAATTTGCGCAGCATCGGCGGCAACAACACACGCCCCGCGCTATCCATATCCATGTCATGCGCATACCCCACCAGCAACTGCTTGAGGCTGCGGGTACGGGGGTTGAAATCGGACAGACCGTTGAGCTTTTTCTCGATGGGCTCCCACTCGGGAAGGGGATAGAGCAGCAGGCACTGGCTGGGGTCGGCCGTCAGCACGACCCGCCCGGCACCATTCACGAGAAGGGCGTCACGGTAGCGCGCCGGCACGACAAGCCGGTTCTTGCTGTCAAGACTGACTGCAGCGACCCCTCGAAACATGCTCCCCCCGTTATTAAATATCTGTTTTTGCCGTGACTGGCTGGAGGCATTCTCCCACAACCCCCCACCAATCACCACTTGCACCCACTATAGGGGATAGTTTTGGGGGGGTCAAGCAGGAAAACGTAAAAAAACCCCTATGCCTCAAGGACTTAGGGGTGGGTCTGGGTTGTGGATAAGTCTCTGGAAAAACCGACGCTTAGCGACTTTTTTTGTCCATGATTTTAGGAAAAAACGCTAAGTAATTGAATTACATGGGAAGTGGGAAAGTCGGTCGATAAGCCGGGTTCTGTCGTGGACAACCATTCCTCTAGGCCGGCCATTGCTGACCGGCTCCAGCCACCTACCCGCAGACTCGGCGAGCCGCTTCATCGTCTGCCTATTTGGTGTTGCTCCGGATGGAGGTTACCGCGTTTCACCGTAACTTAATACGCTCGTCTCTGTGGCCCTATTCCTCGCCTCGCGGCGTCCGGCCGTTAGCCGGCATCCTGCTCTGTGGAGCCCGGACTTTCCTCTCCCGCCCGGATTCGAAAACCCGCGCGGCAGCGGTTGTCTGGCCGGCTTTCCCGTCTGGATTATATGGCTTTCTCGACACACCTGCCCGCTAATTTTTTCAGGCGACGACGCGCCAGCGGATGGCCTCGCCCGCACGCAGCGGCACCACGGTTTCCGCACCCAGCCTGAGACTGGACGGCACCTCCCAAGGGACGAGCTTCAGGGTGATGGTGTCGGCATGGCGCGGCAGGCCGTAGAAATCGGCGCCATAAAAACTGGCGAAGGCTTCCAGCTTGTCCAGCGCGCCGGCGTCCTCGAACGCCTCGGCGTACAGCTCGATTGCAGCATGCGCTGAATAAATCCCGGCGCAGCCGCAGGCGGTTTCCTTCGCACCCACCGCGTGCGGCGCGGAATCTGTGCCGAGAAAAAACTTGGGGTTGCCCGAAATCGCTGCGGCAACCAGCGCCTGGCGATGCCGTTCACGCTTCAATACCGGCAGGCAGTACAAATGGGGGCGGATGCCGCCCTTGAACATGGCATTGCGGTTGTATAACAGGTGGTGCACGGTAATGGTCGCGCCGACGTGGGCCGGCGCCGCCGCGACGAATTCGGCAGCCTGGCGGGTGGTGATGTGCTCCAAAACGACTTTCAACCGAGGGAAGTCCCGCAGCAGCCGGGTCAGGTGGCGCTCGATGAACACCGCTTCGCGGTCGAATACGTCGACATCGGCATCGACCACTTCGCCGTGCAGCAACAGCGGCAGTCCCACTTCTTCCATCGCCGCAATCGCCGGATAGGCCTTGCCCAGATCCGTCACTCCGGAGTCGGAATTGGTCGTCGCGCCCGCAGGGTAATACTTCACCGCATGTACAAAGCCGCTTGCGCGCGCACGGCGGATTTCGTCGGGCTGCGTGTTGTCGGTAAGATAGAGCGTCATCAGCGGCTCGAACGCGGCGCCGTGGGCCGCCGCCAGCAAGCGGTCGCGGTAGGCGGCCGCGTCGGCCACGCTCACCACCGGCGGCCTGAGGTTGGGCATCGCAATGGCGCGTCCGAACACGCGGGCAGTGTCGGGCAACACGCTCTGCATCGCGGCGCCATCGCGAAAATGGATGTGCCAATCGTCTGGGCGGGTGATCGTGAGGGTATCGGTCATGATTCGGCGTCGGGTTTAAGGGCAAGCGACATCTGGTACAGCTCGGCTTTGGAGCGTCCGGTGATTTTAGCGGCGAGTTTGGCCGCCAGCGTGGGCGGCAGCGCGCCCAGCAACACCTCGAGCACGCGCATCGCCTCGGGGTCGACCATCGCGGCGGCGGCTGCGGGCGGGTGCACGATGACGACGAACTCGCCACGCACATGGTTGGGATCGGCGGCCAGCCAGGCCGGCGCATCCTGCAATGGGAGCGTGACGATGGACTCGAACTTCTTGGTCAGCTCGCGCGCCAGCGTCACCAGCCTTGCGCCGTCCAGCACATCCGCCATGTCGGACAGCGTCTCCTCGATACGGTGGGGCGCCTCGTAAAACACCAGCGCACTGGGCAGCGCGGCGAGCGATTGAAGGTGCGCCTTGCGGGGCCCGCTTTTGGGCGGCAGAAAGCCGTGGAACAGCCACGTTCCGGACTCCACGCCGGCGGCCGACAAGGCAGCGGTCACGGCCGACACGCCGGGAATGGGAACCACGGTCAGGCCCGCGCCGCGCACTGCCGTCACCAGGCGCGCGCCGGGATCGGATATCGCCGGTGTGCCCGCGTCCGAGATATACGCCACCGCTTCGCCCGCAGCGATCCAGGCGATCACTTGCTCGGCCGCCGCGCGCTCGTTGTGTTCGCGAATGGAAACCAGCGGCCTGGAAATATTGAAATGCGCCAGCAACTGCCCCGATACGCGGGTGTCTTCCGCCGCCACGCGATCGACGCCCTTCAGGGTGTCGATCGCCCGCAGCGTGATATCCCCCAGATTGCCGATCGGCGTGGCCACGACATAAAGCGCGGCGGGGAGGCGGGTATGATGCGGACTTTCGTTCATGCCCGCCATTGTCGCAGATGTTGAAAACCTTCTCGGGCAATCCGCCGAGGCGCGCGCCGAAGCCTTTCTGACTGACCGGGGCCTGACCCCGGTGGCGCGCAACTGGCGCTGCCGCTTCGGCGAGATCGATCTCATCATGCAGGATGGCGCGACGCGCGTGTTCATCGAAGTACGGCTGCGCAGCCGCAGCGATTTCGGCGGTGCCGCAGCCAGCGTGACGCCTGCAAAGCAGAAAAAACTGCTCGCTGCCGCGCATCAGTACCTGGCCCAGCTGAAAACCGTGCCGCCCTGCCGCTTCGACGTGGTGGCGCTGACCGGAAACACTACGCCCGACTGGATCCGGAACGCATTTGACGATGTGGGATAATCCGGCACACCCTATGCGCAGTTTCTTGTAACGCCCCAGCCCGCCATGCCCTTGCACGACCGAATACTCGACCATTTCCAGACCTCGGTCCAGGCCAAGCTGGCTGCCGCAGAGGCGCTGGTTCCGGCGATCGAGCAAGCGGCACGCCATATGGTGCACTGCCTGGCGCAGGGCGGTAAAATCCTCGCGTGTGGCAACGGCGGCTCGGCTGCGGATGCGCAGCGCTTTGCGTCGATCATGATCAATCGATTCGAGCAGGAGCGTCCGGGGTTGGCGGCCATTGCCCTGACCACCGACACCTCGACGCTGACCTCGATCGCCAACGATCATGCCTACGACCAGGTGTTTGCGCGACAAGTGAAGGCGCTGGGTCAGCCCGGCGACATCCTGCTGGCGATTTCGGCCAGCGGACATTCGCTGAACGTATTACAGGCCGTTACCGCTGCGCGCGCGCGCAGCATGCATATCGTTGCCCTGACGGGACGCAGCGGCGGCGGATTGACGGAACAAATGCAGGAAGACGACGTCTTCCTGTGCGTGCCCGCAGAATCCACTGCGCGTATTCAGGAAGTCCACCTGCTGGCCATCCATTGCCTGTGCGATGCGGTTGACAGCGTATTACTAGGAGTTGAGGAATGAACAAACTGATCCAAGTCGCATTATTAGGGGTGGCGCTGTCGCAATTGCCAGGCTGCGCCTCGACGTCCGGAAGCGGCGATTCCCGGGGCGCACTCAGCCCCCGCACCTTTGGCGTCTTCATCGGCGACCAGGAAATCGAATTCCGCGCCCAGAGCCGTCTGCGTGAAGGCTTCCCGGATAAAGCCAACAACATTTCGGCCACCAGCTACAACCGCCAGGTGCTGCTGACCGGCCAGGTGCCGGACGCGGCTGCCCGCGCCCGTGCCACCGAAATCGTCCGCGGCATTCCCGAAGTCAGGGAAGTGTTCAACGAACTCAACGTCTCCGGCGTCGTGTCGTTGACCTCGGTGTCCAACGACACTTCGATCACCAGCAAGGTCAAAACCCGCTTGCTGCGCAGCGACAAGGTGCAAGGCACCAAGGTCAAGGTGGTGACGGAATCCGCCGTGGTCTATCTGATGGGCCTGATCACCCGGGAGGAAGCCCAGGCTGCCGCCGAGGTGGCCCGCACGACTGCCGGCGTCACCAAGGTCGTCCTGCTGTTCGAATACCTCAACTGATGCCGCCGCCCACCCTCGGGCGCAGGCCGGCCCCCGGTACGGGCGCTCAGTGGCGACGCCCGAGGGACTCCATGGGCATCGCGGCACGCCCCGGGCGCCTGGACAGACCCTGTCGAGGCCCCTCTCTTCCACCTCCCGCGCTGCAGGGCTGCACGTGTTCAAGCCCGGCCGGTTCACGATGAGCCCTCCATGATTTATCGCGACCTGCGCGACTTCATTGCGCAACTCGAAAAAAGAGGCGAACTGAAACGCATCGCCGTCGAAGTCGACCCCCGGCTGGAAATGACCGAAATCGCCGACCGCGTCCTCCGCGCTGGCGGCCCGGCGCTGCTGTTCGAGCGTCCCAAGGGGCACGCGATGCCGGTACTGGCGAATCTGTTCGGCACGGTCAAGCGCGTGGCGCTGGGCATGGGCGAAGACGACCCGACCCGGCTGCGCGAAGTGGGCAAATTGCTGGCCTACCTGAAAGAACCCGAGCCGCCCAAGGGCCTGCGCGACGCCTGGGAGAAATGGCCAGTGTTGAAGCAGGTGCTCAACATGACGCCGAAGGACGTCCGCAGCGCGCCGTGCCAGGACATTGTGTGGGAAGGCGCCGACGTCGACTTGTCCCGCCTGCCGATCCAGCACTGCTGGCCGGGCGACGTGGCGCCGCTCGTCACCTGGGGACTGACCATCACCCGCGGGCCGCACAAAACCCGCCAGAACCTTGGCATCTACCGCCAGCAGATGATCGGCCCGAACAAGCTCATCATGCGCTGGCTCGCTCATCGCGGCGGCGCACTCGATTTTCGCGAGCATCAGCAGGCGCATCCCGGCGTGCCGTTTCCGGTTTCGGTGGCGCTCGGCGCCGACCCGGCGACCATCCTCGGCGCCGTCACCCCGGTGCCGGACTCGCTGTCGGAGTATCAATTTGCCGGGCTGTTGCGCGGCGCCAAAACCGAAGTGGCGAAATGCCTCGGCAACGACCTGCAGGTGCCGGCATCCGCCGAAATTGTGCTCGAAGGCGTGATCCATCCGGGCGAGACCGCGCTCGAGGGCCCGTACGGCGACCACACCGGCTACTACAACGAACAGGAAACCTTCCCGGTGTTCACCGTCGAGCGCATGACGATGCGGCGCGATCCGATCTACCACAGCACCTACACCGGCAAACCGCCGGACGAACCGGCAATTCTCGGCGTGGCGCTGAACGAAGTGTTCGTGCCGTTGCTGCAGAAGCAGTTTCCCGAGATTACCGACTTCTACCTGCCGCCCGAAGGCTGCTCGTACCGGATGGCGGTGGTGAGCATGAAGAAAAGCTACCCCGGCCACGCCAAGCGCGTGATGTTCGGGGTATGGAGTTTTCTGCGGCAGTTCATGTACACCAAGTTTATTCTGGTCACCGACGACGACGTCGATGTGCGCGACTGGAAGGAAGTGATCTGGGCGTTGACCACACGCGTCGACCCGGCGCGCGACACCCTGCTGGTGGAAAACACGCCGATCGACTATCTCGACTTCGCCAGCCCCGTCTCCGGGCTCGGCAGCAAGATGGGCATCGACGCCACCAACAAGTGGCCGGGCGAAACCGCCCGCGAATGGGGCACGCCGATCGTGATGGACGCAGCAGTCAAAGCACGTGTCGACGCGCTGTGGGGTGAACTGGGCCTGTAGGGCATGGCAACCCAGGACATTTTTCTCGGGCGCCAGCCCATCCTCGACCGCGATCAGCAGATCGTCGCGTATGAGCTGCTGTTCCGCAGCGGCAATACGTCTGGCGCAACCGTCACCGACGACATGCAGGCGACGGCCAGCGTCATCCATCACGCGTTCAGCGAAATGGGCGTGCAAACCGTGCTCGGTGCGCAACTGGGCTTCATCAACGTCAGCGCGGACCTGCTGCTGTCCGACCTGGTGGAACTGCTGCCCAAGAATCAGGTGGTGCTGGAACTGCTGGAAACCATCCAGGTGACCGACGCCGTGATCGAGCGCTGCCGCGACCTCAAGCAGCAGGGCTTCACCCTCGCGCTGGACGACTTTGTCTACGACGACAGCTACCGGCCGCTGCTGGCGCTGGTCGACATCGTCAAGGTCGATTTGTTGCTACACAGCCCGGACGAACTGCAGGCGGCTGTCGACCAGCTCAAGCAATGGCCGGTAAAACTACTGGCCGAGAAGGTGGACAGTGCCGAACAGGCCGCCTATTGCCAGTCGCTCGGCTTCGAGCTGTTCCAGGGCTACTACTTCGCGCGTCCGCTGGTGCTGTCCGCCAAACGGGCCGACTCCAGCCAACTCGCCCTCATCCATCTGCTGGGGCTGGTTTTGAAGGACGCTGACACCCAGCAGATTGAGCAGGTATTCAAGCAGCATCCCAATCTGACCTACAACATGAAGCAGCTCGTAAATTCGGCCGGAAACGGTGCCAACCTCAAAATCACCTCGGTTTCACAGGCGATCATCGTGTTGGGACGCTCGCAGTTGAAACGCTGGCTGCAATTGCTGCTGTTTACGCTGCAAAAGGGTGCGGCCTACCCCAGCCCGCTGCTGATGCTGGCTGCCACGCGCGGCAAAATGATGGAACTGCTGGCCGACAAGCTGCAGCACAACGCCGACTGTCATGGCATCGGCGAGAGCGACGAAGCCTTCATGGCCGGGGTTCTGTCGCTGATCGAAACCCTGATCGACAAGCCCCTGGCCGACATCGTCAGCGAACTCAACCTCGGTGAACGCCTTGCTGCGGCCCTGCTGCACCGTATGGGCAAGCTGGGCCAGCTGCTGCAGCTGGTCGAATGCGTCGAGGTGGCCGACCTGCCCAGGACGCTCCAGCTGCTTGAGCAGTGCGAAGTCCTGTCCTTGTCCGACCTGACCGCAGCTGAAATCGAGTCCATGGCCTGGGCCAACCAGGTCGCAGCTCCCTCCGCATGAACACCCAGCCCGAAGGCCGGCGGACCTGCCTCTACACCCCCGAACAACTCGACGCCATCGTGGCCGACATGGCCCGCCAGGCGGCGGGGCTGCTGACTGGACGGACGCGGGTGGCGATCGTCGGCATCCTGCGGCGTGGCGCGCCCCTGGCTGACAGGCTGCATGCGCAGCTGCGGGAAGGCTACGGGCTGGAGAACTGCGTACGCCTCGATCTTCAGATCAAGCGCTACTCGGATGATCTCACCCTGCTGCATCCCGAAACCCGGCTGACCGAGGACCCGGCCCACGCCACCCTCGACCTTGCGGGCCACACGGTGCTGGTGGTAGACGACGTGATCTATCGCGGCCACTCCATGCTGCGCGCGGTGGAATACCTGGCCTGCCGGCAACCGGACGAGATTCGCACGGTGGTGCTGGTGGATCGCGGGGCCTCGAAATTGCCGGTGCGCACCGACATCGTCGGCGTGCGCCTCGACGTCGCCCCCTCGAACATCATCGAATGCAACGTCCCGCCGTACGAAGCCAGCTTCAGGATCGACCTGCTTCAGCCCGCATAACACTGTCGGCCTGTTGCACCCATTCCAGCAGCACGCGTTGCGCCGCTTCACTGTGGCGTGCATTGCCATGGTTCACCAGCATGACGAAACTGACGCGTTGCCCGCCGTTTGTGTAGACATACCCGGCCAGCGCGCTGACATCGCGCAGGCTGCCGGTTTTCAGGTGCGCGTGACCGGCCAGCGAACTGCCGTTGAAGCGCCGCCTCAGCGTACCGTCGATGGCGACGATCGGCAGCGCCGACTGGAATTCAGAAAACAGCGGGCTGCGGTACGCCGCGCGCAACAGCTGATTCAAGGCCTCCGCACTGATGCGTTCGATGCGCGACAGGCCGGCGCCATTTTCAAGCACCAGCTTGGGCGTCTGCACGCCACGTACCTCCAGCACGTCGCGCACCGCGCGCGCGCCCTTGTCCAGCGTCGCGGGCGCGCCGTAACGCTCCGCACCCAGCGTCAGGAACAGATTGCGCGTCATCAGGTTGTTGGAGTACTTGTTGAGGCGCGTCAGCGCCTCGGTCAGCGGCGGCGAAGCAAACCTGAACAGCGGGTCGGATGACGGCGCACGGCCTGCGAGCGTTGTGCCGCTCAGCGTGCCGCCGGCTTCTGCCCACAGCCCGCGAAAGATGAAATCGAACGTGGCTGCCGGCTCAAACAGGTTCAACTGCAGCACCTGCTCACCACAGCCCCGCGGATAACGCCCGCTCACGACCAGCGCCGCACGCTGGTCCGCCGGGACAAAGGGCGTGACGGCATCCTTCCAGCCATTGCATGTCACGCCGTCATCGAGCACCAGTTGCGAGCTCAGCACCACCCCCGGCAAGGCGATGTCGGGCACGATCAAGACCTGGCGTTCGCCCGGCTTCAAGCGCAGCGCCGTGGCGTTGAAGTTCGCCACCAGTGCGCCCGGCACGGCGTTGTACATCGACAGGGGTTCGCCATCAAAGGCACCGGGATCGGTCGGCGGCAAATCGAAATGGCTCGTGTCGAGCACCAGATTGCCGCGAATGTGGCGCACCCCGCGTGCGCGCAATTCACGCTGCAGCAGCCACATCCGCTCCAGCGTCAGACCGGGGTCGCCGGTTCCCTTGATGACGAGATTGCCGTTCAGCACGCCGTCCTCGACCGGGCCATCGGCCCACAGATCGGTCGTCCATGCATAACCCGGCCCCAACTGGTTCAGCGCCGCAAAACTGGTGACCAGCTTCATCACCGACGCCGGATTCAGCGAGGCCTCGGCGTTGTGGCTGAGCACAGGCGTCTCCGCATCCAGCGGCTGCACCACCACCGCCACCCGGCCCAGCGGAATCCCCGCCTGCTTCAGCGCTGCCGTGAAGGCAACAGGCAGGTCGGCGGCCTGAACAGAAACGATAAGGCCTGCGATCAGCAGGCCAGCAAGCATCCGGGGAAGGGTTCGAAAACAGGGCATGGCGCCATTATGCCGAATTCCGGCGGGACGCCGGATTCGGCGCCAGGTCAGCGCGCCTGGCTTAAATCCCCGACATACCAGTCCATCGCCTCGGCCATGCCTTCGCCGATGCGGTGGGTGGGCTCATACCCCAATCGGGTGCGGGCCTTCGAAATGTCCGCAAGCGAATGGCGCACGTCGCCGGCGCGGAAATCACGGTAGACCGGCTTGAAGTCTGCGAGATGCGGGTATTTCGGCGCGAGCAGGCTGCGGATGGCCTCGAACAGCTCGTTCAAGGTGGTGCGGTCGCCGACGGCGACGTTATAGACCTGATTGGCGGCCTCGGCGTGCTGGCTGGTGGCGGCAAGCAGATTGGCCTGAATGACGTTATCGATGTAGCAGAAGTCGCGGCTGGTTTCTCCATCGCCGTTGATGTACACCGGCTCGTTGTGGATCATGCTGGCAACCCACTTCGGCACCACGGCAGCATAGGCGCCATTGGGGTCCTGGCGCCTGCCGAAGATATTGAAATAACGCAGGCCGATGCTTTCCATGCCGTAGCACCGGCCGAACACGTCGGCGTACAGCTCGTTCACCAGCTTGGTGACGGCGTAGGGCGACAGCGGCTTGCCGATGACGTCTTCCACCTTGGGCAGACCGGGATGATCACCATAGGTCGAGCTCGACGCAGCGTAGACAAAGCGTTTGACCCGGGCGTCGCGCGCGGCGACCAGCATGTTGATGAAGCCGGTGTTGTTGGCGGCGTGGGTGGACAGCGGGTCTTCCAGGGAGCGCGGCACCGAGCCGAGCGCGGCCTGATGCAGCACGTAATCGACCCCCTTGCAGACAGTGTGGCAGGTAATGAGATCGCGGATATCGCCGCGCTTGAAAGTGAAGCGCGCCCAGCGCTCGGGTCCGACGCTGGCCTGCACCTGCGCCAGGTTCTTTTCAAGGCCGGTGGCAAAGTTGTCGAGCCCGACCACGTTCTGGTCGAGCTGCAACAAGGCTTCGGCCAGATTGCTGCCGATGAAGCCGGCAACGCCGGTAATCAGCCAGGTTTTGGGGTTGGCCTGAAGCTGGGTTTTAAGCGTATCGAACGCCGCCATCACAGCCTCCAGAGCGCGAAGCCCGCAGCCGTCACCGTCTCGGGGTCATAGGCCGACTTGACGTCGGTGAAGGCGCCGCCATGTTTCAGCAGGCCGGTCAGCTCCGAAAACGGCATGTCCAGGTACGCGCTGTGCGAGACGGCCGCAACGATGGCGTCGCAGATCGGCAGGTCTTCCCATGCAGTCAGCGTGATGCCGTATTCATGCTCGGCCTCCCGGCTTTCGCCGAGCGGGTCGTGCACGTGCACGTCGCAGCCGAAGGTTTGTAGTTCGCGGATGACGTCGACCACCTTGGAGTTGCGTAGATCGGGGCAGTTTTCCTTGAAAGTGAGGCCCAGCACGTTGACCTTGGCGCCTTTCACCTGCACGCCGTTGGCAATCATCTTCTTCACCGTTTCCTGCGCGACATAGGCGCCCATGCCGTCGTTGATGCGGCGCCCGGCGAGGATGACCTGCGGGTGATAGCCCAGCATGTCGGCCTTGTGGGTCAGGTAGTAGGGATCGACGCCGATGCAGTGGCCGCCGACCAGGCCGGGGCGGAACGGCAGGAAATTCCACTTGGTGCCGGCCGCTTTCAGCACTTCGAGCGTGTCGATGCCGAGGCGGTGGAAAATCAGCGAGAGTTCGTTCATCAGCGCGATGTTGAGGTCGCGCTGGGTGTTTTCGATCACCTTGGCGGCCTCGGCCACCTTGATCGAGCTGGCGCGGTGCACGCCGGCGGTAATCACGCTGCTATAGAGCCCGGCCACCTTGTCCAGCGTGTCGGCATCGTCGCCGGACACCACTTTCACGATCTTGGTGATGGTGCGCTCCTTGTCGCCCGGGTTGACGCGCTCGGGCGAATAGCCGACGTGGAAGTCCGCCAGCCAGGTCATGCCCGACTGCTTTTCCAGGATCGGGATACACACTTCCTCGGTGGCACCGGGGTAGACTGTGGATTCGTAGATGACGGTTGCGCCTTTTTTCATGTATTTGCCAACAGTGGTGCTGGAACCCACCAGCGGCGAGAAATCCGGGATGTGCGCCGCGTCGACGGGCGTCGGCACGGCGACGATGATGAAATCGGCTTTCGCCAGGTCAGCGGGATCGGTGCTGACCGTCAATTGGGTCGCGGCCTTGAGATCGTCCGTCGAGACTTCGCCGGTGGGGTCGCAGAATTGTCGGTAGTGCTCGATTTTCTCGGCCGACAGGTCATAGCCGATGGTGGTCATGATCTTGCCGAATTCCACCGCCAGTGGCAGGCCCACGTAGCCCAACCCAACAACTGCAACAATGCTCATGCCTGGATTCCCTTATGAATAAAAAGTCTTTACTGCGGTCCGGATTGTATCGAATTTATGGGACGCTGCCCGGCAGCGTCCGGCGGCTGGCCGCTCCCTGGCTCAGCAAGTGGCGTACCAGCTGGGTGTTGCTTGCGCTGGCCACAAGCTTTCCCGCGCTGGCCGACATCGCCGACACGCTGGAATCCGTGAAGCCCGGCGTGGTCGGGGTGGGCATCTACAATCCCACCGGCAGGCCGCAAGCCAACCTCCAGGGCACCGGGTTCGCGGTGCTGGACGGGCGCTATGTGGTGTCGTGCGCGCACATTTTCACCAAGCCGCTCGACAGCGAGAAAAAAGAAACGCACGCTATTTTCATCGGCCGTGATCGCGACGTCGCGGTGCGCTCCGCCAGACTGGTTGCAACCGACAAGGCGCGCGACCTGGCCCTGCTGAAAATCGAAGGCAGCCCGCTGCCCACGCTAAAACTCGGCGACTCGGCCCGCGTACGCGAAGGCATGCAGCTGTATTTCACCGGCTATCCCATCGGCTCGGTGCTGGGCTTGAACCCGTCCACCCACCGCGCAGGAATCGCCGCCATCATTCCCATCTTCACCCCGGTTGCGAATGCCGCCCAACTCAGCATCCGCACCCTGCGGCAGGCGAAGGACCCGTATGAGGTCTTTGCACTCGACGCGGTCGCCTATCCCGGCAACAGCGGCAGTCCGGTCTGGCATCCGGACACGGGCGAGGTGCTCGGCGTGGTCAATTCGGTGTACGTGAAGGGCGCCAAGGAAGCCGCGCTCACCGCGCCCAGCGGGATCAGCTACGCGATCCCGGCGAAATACGTGCGCCAGCTGCTGGAACAGGCCCGGCGATAATCCGCAGGCAACCTACATGCCCTCGGTCAGGCTCACGCCCAGGCCGAACGACTGCTGCTTGTGATTGTAGTCAATCAGCGACTCGCCGTAGCCGTTGAACAAATGCCCGCGCATTCCCCCTGCTAGGCGAGTTTCGAGCCAGCAGGCGGGTCAAGCGGGCGGTCTGATTTTTGGGTGCTTCTTGCGCGGGTGTTCTTCTGTCCCTTGCGCGTCGACATAAGCTCGAACCGTATCAAGCGTGGCACCGCCGACGCTGCCGACGTAATACGCTCGGTGCCAGAACAG
>JAWOJD010000031.1:0-24650 GCA_046484355.1 Thiobacillus sp. | reverse complement strand
CTTTTCCATTGTCGCCATGTCGGCTTCGGCGACGCTGCCCTGCTTGCATTCGGCGATGAAGGCAGCAAGCGCTGGATTGTTTTCCGCCGCGCGGGTCGCGAGCGGATGCTCGGCGGCCACGGCGCAGAAGGTCACGCCCATGATGGTGTCGGCGCGGGTGGTGAACACCCACAGCTTGTCGTCCTTGCCGTCGAGGGTGTACGGGAAGGCGAAGCGCACGCCGACGCTCTTGCCGATCCAGTTGGCCTGCATGGTCTTCACCCGCTCGGGCCAGCCCGGCAGGGTGTCGAGGCCGGACAGCAGCTCGTCGGCGTACTGGGTGATGCGGAAGAAGTACATCGGGATATCGCGCTTTTCGACCAGCGCACCCGAACGCCAGCCGCGTCCCTCGATCACCTGCTCGTTGGCCAGCACGGTCTGGTCGACCGGATCCCAGTTGACCGTGGCCATCTTCTTGTAGATCACGCCCTTTTCGAACAGGCGGGTGAACAGCCATTGCTCCCAGCGGTAGTAGTCGGGCTTGCAGGTGGCGAGTTCGCGCGACCAGTCGATGGCGAAACCCAGCGCCTTCAACTGCGTTCGCATGTGGTCGATGTTGGCGTAGGTCCAGGCGGCAGGCGGCACGTTGTTGGCGATGGCGGCGTTTTCCGCCGGCAGGCCGAAGGCATCCCAGCCCATCGGCTGCATGACGTTGAACCCGCGCATCGCGTGATAGCGCGCCAGCACGTCGCCGATGGTGTAGTTGCGCACATGCCCCATGTGCAGCTTGCCGGACGGATAGGGGAACATCGACAGGCAATAGTATTTGGGACGGTCGGAATCGTCGCGGGCGAGGAAGGCCTGGCTGGCCGCCCAACTTTCCTGGGCAGCACGTTCGATTTCCATGGGAAGGTATTTTTCTTGCATCGCGACAACCGCTTAGAATCAAGGCGGCCGATTATACCGCCCGTCATGCCCCTCCCCGCAGCCGGGAACATCGGCCACGGCGTCGGGTCGACAGGCTTTGACGACGAAGGAGACCCCATGAAATCCCTGCTCCCGTTTGCCCTGCTCGCCGCCTCCCTGCCCACCTGGGCCGCCCAGCCCGATGTGCTGCCGGTCAAGCAGATCGGCCTGGAACTGGCGCGCGACATCGCCATGAACGCGGTCGAGGCCTGCCGCAAGGACGGCTACAACGTATCGGCGGTGGTGCTCGACCGCGCAGGCAACCTGCAGGTCGCGCTGCGCGATTCGCTCGCCGCCCGCCACACCCTGGAAATCGCCGAGCGCAAGGCCGGCATGACCATCATGTCGGGGCTCGACTCGGGTGAATTCCGCGAGCTGCGCGGCGACATCCGCCCCGAGCTCAATCACATGCAGGGGCTCATCGTGATGGATGGCGCATTGCCGATCCGCTCCGCCGGCAGCATGATCGGCGCGGTCGGGGTGTCGGGTGCCCCCGGCGGCGACAAGGACAAGGCCTGCGCCGCCGCCGCGCTGCAGAAGGTCGAGGAACGGCTGGAATTCGCCCTTTAGCCTGTCGCAGGCCGCTTCCGCGGGTCGGGTGACAAGCCTGCCCCTGGACGGGTAAAATGCGCCGGTTACGCATTCTCAATTACCTGTTCAGGGGAGTCCCAGCATGTCCAAGAAGCATCCCGTGATCGCGGTGACGGGTTCGTCCGGCGCCGGCACCACGACTGTCAAGCGCGCATTCGAGCACATCTTCCTGCGCGAGCAGATCAACGCCGCGGTCATCGAGGGCGACAGCTTCCACAGCCTGTCGCGCGTCGAGTTCAAGGAAGCCGTGAAGAAGGCCGAAGCCGAGGGCAACAAGCACTTCAGCCACTTCGGCCCGCAAGCCAACCACTTCGACAAGCTGGCCGAACTGTTCAAGACCTACGGCGAAACCGGCGGCGGCAAGAAGCGCTACTACATCCACAGCGACGAAGAAGCCGACCTGCACAACAAGCGCCTCAACACCAGCCTCAACCCCGGTGAGTTCACCCCCTGGGAAGACGTGCCCGCCGGCTCCGACGTGCTGTTCTACGAAGGACTGCATGGCCTGGCGAAGTCCGATGACGTCGACGTCTCCAAGTACGTCGACCTCGGCATCGGTGTGGTGCCCATCGTCAACCTCGAATGGATCCAGAAGATTCATCGCGACGGCGCCGAGCGCGGCTACTCCGCCGACGTCATCGTCGACACCATCCTGCGCCGCATGCCGGACTACGTGCACTACATCACCCCGCAGTTCTCGCGCACCGACATCAACTTCCAGCGCGTGTCGACCGTCGACACCTCCAACCCATTCATCTCGCGCGACATTCCCACGCCGGACGAAAGCTTCATCGTCATTCGCTTCCGCGAGCCCAAAGGCGTCGACTTCCCTTACCTGCTGAACATGATCCCCAACTCCTTCATGTCGCGCCGCAACACCATCGTGGTGCCGGGCGCCAAGATGGGTTTTGCCATGGAACTGATCCTGGCGCCGATCATCCACGAAATGATTACGAACAAGAAGTAATACCCTGTCGCCACAATAAAAAACGGAGCTCAAGGGCTCCGTTTTTTATTGTGCAGAATATTCTGGGACGTCATCCCGGAGACGTGTTTGTCGTGGCATGCAGTCGTGCACCCCAGTCAGCTCACATCGGCTGATCAAAGACCAGAAATCGTCTTCAAGCGCCTCCGCTAATCTTCCGAGGGCGAACCACCGCCCTCGCTCGCCTGAGTCGCGCTGTCCGCATCGTCAGACGCTTCGCCTGGAGCGGCATTGTCTCCGCCCCGCGCCTTGTCCGCCAGTTTTTGGCGACGCTTTTCTTCCTGTTTGTTCTTCTTTGCCAGATCGCGCTGGCGCTTTTCATACTGATAGTTGGGTTTTGCCAAGAGACTTCCTTTGATCGTAGCAAGGGCGCAAGGCCATGCTGCGCGCTTCATGATAGCGGTGACTTTTTCTCCGCACAGCAGAACTATACCAAGCCCGGGGCGGCCTGTGAGCACATACGCTCCCCGCGACCGGCTTTTAGTGCCGCCACGCCATCAGGTTCGCACAGGTTTCCTGGTGCGCACGTCAGGTCACGACCTGTGCGAGCAGGGGTGCAAATAGCGCAGCGATTCCCAGAAACGAGAAAAAACCCACGATATCGGTCACCGTGGTCAGGATGATGGACGACGCCGTGGCAGGATCCTGCCCAATACGCCGCAACAGGATGGGAACCAGCGCCCCCGCCAGCCCTGCAATGAGCATCGAAATCACCATGGCCAGCATGATGACGCCCACCAGATACTCGCCCGGCTCCAGCACCGGCAGCACCGAACTGGCCTCCCAGCCAGGATGGGCCAGCGTACCGGAAAGCGGCGCATGGGCCGTCAGCACATGCGCAGGAGGCGTCATCAGGGTGGCCAGCGTCGTACTCTCGGGCGCCTGCAGCAGGGTGCCCAAATCGACCGTTCCAAGCAGGCGCCGGCGGCTATCCGTGACACACACCATCGAATGACGGGCTGATTCCTGACGCATGCGCTCAAGGGCATCGGCAGCCCGCGTATCGGCCGGCAATATGACGACGTCGGGATCGGTCCACGCACCCAGGCTGTCTTCGGCATAGCCCAGCAACAAGGTCGAGGCGAGCGCGACGGCCGTGGGCAAGCCCGCAATCAGTGGCCTGCGACGCGGCTCGGGAAGATGGCGCAAGAACGCCACCGTGGCGTGGGTGCCCATCGGCGCCAGCACTTCCAGCGCCCACGCGTCGTCAAGCGCCTCGATACACAGCGCGGCTAGATGCGGCGGCATGGCCGCCAAGACGGTGGAGCCCAGCCGGGCGGGCGCATGTTCGAACAGGGACGCGGCCTCGGCAGCCGGCAGGGATTCGAGCACCTGCGCCGCCTGCACCGGGTGGCTTCGCATGAAGGCCTGGCTGAGGGCGTGCTCCCGCTCCTGACTCATCCCCGGCCGGCTCAATTGGTGCCTTGGCGCGTCATCAGCATGATCGCCTCGTCATGGTAGATCCGGCCGGGCAGCATGACACGCCCGGTTTCGGTTTCCAGTACCAACGAGGTCGCGGTCACGTCGACGATGTGGCCTTCATGGCCCGCTACCCGCACGCGCTGCCCAAGCTGCAGGGACTGGCGCAGATAATGCGCGCCGATCAGGTTGGATACGTAGCCACGCGCGCCCAGGCTCACGGCCAGGGTCAAGCCGCCAATCAGCGAGGTCACCAGCCCGGCGGCCAGCACCGTGATCCAGGTCACCTTCAGGCCAATCTGGTCCGCGCCCACCAGCAAAGCCATGACCAGCGTCGCACCCTGTGCGACCCGAGCCAGCGCATCGCGCTGCGGCCCCGCCAGCCCGGTGGCCGTAGCCCGCACCAGTTCGGCGACAAACCCCGACAGCACATAGCCCGCGGCCACGATCAGCAAGCCGGCGGCCAGGGTGGGCAAGTACGCAAGCAGGCGACCGAGCCAATCCGTGAAGGTTTGCAGCCCCAAAGTTTGGGTGGCTGCGGTCACGAAGAACAACAGCACCACCCAATACACGACCGCGCCGAGCACCGCGGCAGAGTGGCCGATGCGTCAGTGCGCCGGGCCGATGCTGCGTGAAATCAGCGAATCGAGTAAGGCTGCGCCACGGCGAGTGAGCATGCGCAGCAGCCGCGCGAGCAGCCAGCCCACCAATAAAAGCGCCATTGCGCCCAGCAGATTGGGCAGGTTCGCCAGCAACAGCGTCAAGGTCGCGGTCGCGGCCTGATCCAGTGCGTCCGAGTAGGTTCCATGGCGGCCATCTTACCCCACGGCTAGACGGAGAATCGCTGCTTCACCCCCTGCAAGCCTTACCAGACAGCCGATCAAACCACTGAAAACCCCACCAGCGCGATTTCATCGCCATCCTTCACCGGCGAGGATTTCTCGACGAACTGCTTGTTGAGCGTGATGTTCAGTTTGGGGTTGCCAAGCAGCATTTTCTTCCACATCTCGCCACGCTGCGACAGCATGAACAGCAGGCGCTCGACGTCGGTAATATCGGCCGGCAACTCGATTTCATCGGCCGCCATGCCCAGGGAATCGACCAGGTCGCCGAAGAACAGAATTTTCACCATGGGTGCGCCCTTTATAATTCACGATTGACCGTCCGATTTTACTCCCGTATGTCTGCCTCCCCTGAAGGGCACCAGCCTCTGCTGGAAAACCTCAACCCCGAACAGCGCGCCGCGGTGACGCTGCCGCACGAATCCGCGCTGATCCTGGCGGGCGCCGGCTCGGGCAAGACGCGCGTGCTGACGACCCGCATGGTGTGGCTGATCCAGAACGGGCAGGTGTCGCCGCTGGGGGTGCTGGCGGTGACCTTCACCAACAAGGCCGCGAAGGAAATGCTCACCCGCATCTCGGCGATGTTGCCGATCAACACGCGCGGCATGTGGGTCGGCACCTTTCACGGCTTGGCCAACCGGCTGCTGCGCACGCATTACCGCGAAGCCGGGCTGCCGCAGTCGTTCCAGATTCTGGACACGCAGGACCAGCTGTCGGCGATCAAGCGGCTATTGAAGTCGATGAATGTCGATACCGAGAAATACGAGCCGAAGAAGGTGCAGTGGTTCATCAACGGCCACAAGGAAGCCGGCCGCCGCGCCCGCGACGCCGAGGCCTTCGACGAGTATTCAATGCGGATGGCCGAGCTGTTCGAAGCCTACGACGCGCAATGCCAGCGCGAAGGGGTGGCGGATTTTCCGGAACTGCTGCTGCGCTCCTACGAGCTGCTGTATCGCAACGAACCGCTCAGGGAACACTACCGCGACCGCTTCAAGCACATCCTGATCGACGAGTTCCAGGACACCAACACGCTGCAATACCGCTGGCTGAAGCTGCTGGCAGGCCCGCATGCGGCGCTGTTCGCCGTCGGCGACGACGATCAGTCGATCTACGCCTTTCGCGGCGCCAATACCGCCAACATGGCCGAGTTCGAGCGCGAGTTCGCGCACGGCAACGTCATCAAGCTGGAACAGAACTACCGCAGTCACGGCCACATCCTCACTGCGGCCAACACACTGATTGCGCAAAATGCGCACCGACTGGGCAAGAACCTGTGGACGGCGGAAGGTGAAGGCGAGCCGATCCGCGTGTTCGATGCCTATTCCGACCAGGAGGAGGCCAGCTTTGTGGTGGACGAAGTGCGTGCACTCAACCGCGAGGGCGTCAACCTGTCCGCCATGTCGCTGCTGTATCGTTCCAACGCGCAATCGCGGGTGCTGGAGCACGCGCTGTTTTCGGCCAACGTGCCGTATCGCGTGTACGGCGGCCTGCGCTTCTTCGAGCGGCAGGAAGTCAAGCACGCGCTGGCCTACCTGCGCCTGCTGACCAACCCTGAAGACGACGGTGCGTTCCTGCGGGTGGTGAATTTCCCCACCCGGGGCATTGGCGCACGCACGCTGGAGCAGCTCACCGACACTGCGGCGCGTTCGGGTGCGAGCCTGTGGCAGGCGGCATGCACGGGCGGCGGCAAGGTGGCTGGATTCGCCCAGATGATCGAGGGCATCAAGCAGACGACGCATGACCTGCCGCTGCCCGAAGCAATTGACCATGTGATCGAGGCTTCAGGCCTGGCGGATTTTTATCGCGCGGACAAGGAGGGCGCCGACCGGCTGGAAAACCTCAACGAACTCGTCAACGCGGCCACGCTCTTTTCAGAGGAGTCCGACGACAACACACTCGACGCCTTCCTCGCCCACGCCGCACTGGAAGCAGGCGGGCATCAGGCGGGCGAAGGCAGCGATGCGCTGCAGCTGATGACGGTGCATGCGGCCAAGGGGCTGGAGTTTCACACCGTATTCATCACCGGGCTCGAAGAAGGCCTGTTTCCCCACGAGCAGAGCACGAACGAGGAGAGCGGCCTGGAAGAAGAGCGGCGCTTGATGTACGTCGCGATCACCCGCGCGCGTCGGCGCCTGTATCTGTCGCACGCGCAGTCGCGCATGCTGCATGGGCAGATACGCTACGGCCTGCCGTCGCGTTTCATGGCCGAACTGCCGGAACAGGTGTTGCGCAACCTCAACCGCCGCAGCGAACCCAGCTATGCGTCAGGCAGTCCGAAATCCTCTCAAGGCTATTCAGGTTCAAGCCACCCCAGCGCACCCAGTCCCGCTGCGCGCAGCCCTCAGGCAGGCAAGGACACGGGCTATCGGGTGGGGCAGAGCGTCGCCCATGCCAAGTTCGGCACCGGCATCATCATCGACTTTGAGGGACGCGGCACCGACGCGCGGGTGCAGGTGAAGTTTCGCGAAGCCGGCACCAAGTGGCTGGCGCTGGCCTACGCCAAGCTGTCAGCGGTCTGACGGATCGGACGGGTTCAGCTGCACCACGTTGTCGACGGGCGCGTCGTCGTCCGCCCACACCGCAAAAATCGCCTGATACGAGGCATACAGCGAGCCGAACAGCACCGGCATCGCCACCAGCAGGCCCAGCAGCATCGGCACCAGCGCGGAAATGAACAGCAGCAGGCCGAGCGCCAGCCCGTTCGCCAGCATCGCCGCCCAGTTCTTGGCCACGGCACGCAGGCTTACCGCAAGCGCGGTGGCTGGACGGGCGCCGCCAAACAATATCAGCGCGGGCGCGAACCAGGTCGCCATGATCAGCGGGGTGAACAGCAGCAGCCCCGTGAATACCGCCGGCATGGCCTGGTTCAGGATCGCCTGCATCTCGGCCGGTGACGCGTTCTTGTCCTGCGCCGCCGCCATCACCGCCTGCGGGTCGAAGCCCATGCCGAGCATGAGCTTGCCGATCAGCATCGTCCCGAGCAGCTGCACTGCACCCACCGCCATCAACGGAACCGCCGGCCCCTGCACGCCGGCCAGAAACTGCGGCAACTCGAGTTCATCACCGCTGTCGAGGGCGCGATAGGCCGCCAGGAATCCCGCCACCATCAGGGGCGAAGCCAGTTCCGACAGCGCCCCACCGACCATCGGGATCAAGCCGAGCGCCATCACCACGCCGAACAGCAGGCCGAACGCGGCGGACAGCAACAGGGGCGTTTTTCGATACAGGCGAAAGCCGTCGGCCACCCACTGAAAACCCTGGCTGGCCGCGACCTTGCGCGGAATGTCTTGATTGGAGGCAGTTGTCATGCGGCGGATTTTAACCGAGGCAGGGGGCGATTCCGGGTCTTTCTGGGCTTTCCGGATTCCAAATCTGTACGCGAAGCATCAAGCGTTCTTTGGCGGTGCGCCGGAAGCGCGTGCCGCAGAGCAAACCTTCGCACGATCTTCGCGGATCAGCCGTCCTGAAACTCAGAACTCCTTGACCACCCACATCGGCGGCCGCATCCCGGAATCGAGGCTATCCTGCCGGGCAAACTGGCCGTCACCCTTCTGGTCGACAAGGTAATACGGCTTGCCGACCTTGGGGATGACTTTCAGCATGAACAGCTTGCCGTTGGCGCGGTATTCGATGACGCGCCCCTGGGCGCTGGGTTTGATGGTCACGGCAGGCGCATCGTCGACGCCCGGCGGGCCATCGGGAACGGGCTTGAGCTCGGGCGGACGGTCGGACGGGGGCGCGGCGACAGCCAGGCCGCTCAACAGCAGGGTCAACAACAGGGCGGGATAACGCATCACAGGCTCCAGAAGGCGAACACTTTCAGCTTAGCCGAAAGACCGGGTGGTAGTTAGGTGATTAAAGGCTGAGCTGAATTTCGCGCTCGGCCGACGACGGCATGAAACCCCGCTTTTCATAATGACTGAAGATGGCGTCGACCACTTCTTCAGGCGTGTCAAGGATGCTCATCAAATCCAGGTCTTCCGGGGAAACCATGCCCTCTTCGAGCATCCGGTCCTTCATCCAGCCGGCCAGACCTCCCCAGAACTTCGATCCCACCAGAATGATCGGGATGCGCTGGATCTTGCCGGTCTGGACCAGCGTCAGCGCCTCGCTCAACTCATCCAGCGTGCCGTAGCCGCCGGGCATGACAACGTATGCTGCGGCAAACTTGACGAACATGACCTTGCGTGCAAAGAAATGCTGGAAGGTCTGGCTGATGTCCTGGTAGGCGTTGGTGCTTTGTTCGTGGGGCAACTGGATGTTGAGGCCGACGCTGGGCGATTTGCCGAAGTACGCGCCCTTGTTGGCGGTTTCCATGATGCCGGGGCCGCCGCCGGAAATGACCGAGAAGCCCGAGTCGGAGAGCTTGCGCGCGATCTCCTCGGTCAGCATGTAATAGGCGTGATCGGACGCAGTGCGCGCGCTGCCGAAGATGGAAACAGCCGGGCGGATGAATGCCAGCCGCTCGGTCGCCTCGACGAACTCTGCCATAATCCCCAACATCCGCCACGACTCGCGGGCCGAATAATCAATCTCGGCGGTGCGCCTCGGGTCGGCAGAAATCGGCAATTTATCCAGGTGCATGTGAACGCCTCGTGAACGACTCCAAAAATAAGCCCTCCGGAAAAACCCTGTTGCTGGTGGACGGTTCGTCCTATCTTTACCGTGCGTTTCATGCGCTGCCCGACTTGCGCAACGCGGCGGGGGAGCCGACCAATGCGATCAAGGGCGTGCTGTCCATGCTGCACAAGCTGCGAAAGGACTACGCGGCCGATTATATCGCCTGCGTGTTCGACGCGAAGGGCAAAACCTTCCGCGACGATCTTTACCCCGAGTACAAGGCACATCGCCCGCCGATGCCGGACGACCTGCGCAGCCAGATCGAACCGCTGCATGAGGCGATCCGTGCCGAGGGCTGGCCGCTGATCGTGGTGGACGGCGTCGAAGCCGACGACATCGTCGGCACCCTGGCCGTGACCGCCGCAAAGCAGAATATCCGCAGCATCGTGTCCACCGGCGACAAGGACATGGCGCAACTGGTCAACGACCATGTCACGCTGGTCAACACCATGAGCGATGAAACGCTCGACATTCCCGGCGTGTCAGCCAAGTTCGGGGTGCCGCCCGAGCGCATCGTGGATTACCTCACACTGATCGGCGACACGGTGGACAACGTCCCGGGCGTCGCCAAGGTGGGGCCGAAGACCGCCGTCAAATGGCTCACCGAATACGGCACGCTCGACAATCTGGTCGCGAACGCCGATGCGATCAAGGGCGTGGTCGGCGACAACCTGCGCGCCACGCTCGACTGGCTGCCGCAGGCGCGCGCGCTGATCACGATCAAGACCGATGTGGCGTTGCCGTTCACCCTCGACCAGCTGACCCTGCAGCCGCGCGACCTGGATACGCTGCGGCCACTGTTCGAACGCTACGCGTTTCGCACCTGGCTGCGCGAATTGGATGCGGCCGCCACCGAAGGGCCGACTGCTCCCAAGCAGGACACCAGCGGCGACCACCGCGCCCGCTACGAAACCATTCTGACCGAGGCGGCGCTCGACGCCTGGATCGCCCGACTGGAAGCCGCGCCCGCCTTTGCGCTGGACACGGAAACCACCGGTCTCAATGCGATGCAGGCCGAACTGGTCGGCATCTCGTTTGCGACCGAAGCTGGGGTGGCCGCTTACCTGCCGCTGGCGCATCACTACGCCGGCGCGCCCGAACAGCTGGACCGCGACACCACGCTGGCCAAACTCAAGCCGCTACTGGAAAACCCCAATCCCAAGATCATCGGCCAGCATCTCAAATATGACCGCCACATCTTTGCCAACATGGGCATCACGCTGGGGGGAACCGGACACAGTGGCGTACTCGACGACACTCTGCTGCAATCCTATGTGCTCGAAGCCCACCAGTCGCACGAGCTGGGCAGCCTGACCACGCGTCATGTCGGGCTGGCGACGATCAGTTATGACGACGTCACCGGTAAGGGCGCATCGCGCATCGGCTTCGAGCAGGTGGCGATCGAACGCGCCAGCGAATATGCCGCCGAGGACGCCGACGTCACGCTGCGCGTGCGCGATGCCCTCGCGCCGCAGATTGCCGCGTCCGACACGCTCGAGTTCGTCTATCGCCAGATCGAACTGCCGGTAGCGGCGATCCTGTTTCGCATGGAGCGCACCGGCGTGTTGCTCGACCGCAAGCTGCTCGCGGTGCAAAGCGGCGAGCTCGGCAAGAAGATGCTGGAACTGGAACAGCGCGCCTATCAGGAAGCCGGGCAGCCGTTCAACCTCAGCTCGCCCAAGCAGATCGGCGACATTCTGTTCACCCAGAAAGGCTTGCCGGTCGTCAAGAAAACCCCCGGTGGCGCGCCTTCCACCGACGAGGACACGCTGGAGCAGCTCGCGCTCGACCACCCCATCGCGCGGGCAATTCTCGATTACCGCGGCATGGCCAAGCTCAAATCGACCTATTCCGACAAGCTGCCGCAAATGGTCAATCCCGCCACCGGACGGCTGCACACCAGCTATTCGCAGGCCACCGCGGTGACCGGGCGGCTGTCGAGCGCCGACCCCAACCTGCAGAACATTCCCGCCCGCACCGCCGAAGGCCGCCGCATCCGCGAAGCGTTTATCGCGCCGCCGGGCCATGTGCTGGTGTCAGCCGACTACTCGCAGATCGAACTGCGCATCATGGCGCATCTGTCAGACGACCCCGGCTTGCTGAACGCATTCGCCAACGACCTGGACATTCATACCGCCACCGCCGCCGAAGTGTTCGGCGCAGCGCTGGATGAGGTCACCCACGATCAACGACGCATGGCCAAGGTCATCAATTTCGGGCTGATCTACGGCATGTCGGCCTTCGGTCTGGCGGGGCAGCTCAATCTGGATCGCACGTCTGCCCAGGCCTATATCGACCGCTACTTTGCGCGCTATCCCGGTGTCGCCAATTACATGCAGCACACCCGCGAGACCGCACGGAAGCAGGGCTACGTTGAAACCGTGTTCGGTCGCCGCTTGTATCTGCCGGAAATCAACGCCAAGAATCCGCAACGCCGCCAGGGCGCCGAACGCGCCGCGATCAACGCGCCGATGCAGGGCACTGCCGCCGACCTCATCAAACTGGCGATGATCGCGGTGCAGGGCTGGCTCGATCAGGAAAAGCTCGGCAGCCGTCTGCTGCTGCAGGTGCACGATGAACTGATTCTCGAAGTTCCCAAGGAAGAGCTCGACCGCGTACGCGCCGAACTGCCCGGACTGATGTGCGACGTTGCCGCGCTCAAGGTACCGCTGCGCGTCGGCGTCGGCGTTGGTTCCAACTGGGAAGCGGCACACTGACCCTCACACCCGGACAAGCCCAATGAAAACGGGCGCCGAAGCGCCCGTTTTCCATTTCAGTGCACCTGGAAGCCAGGCGCAGTGCGCTTACTTCTTCAGGCTGTCGCGAATCTCGCGCAGCAGCACGACATCTTCGGGCGGCGCAGCCGGCGCGGCTGGGGGCGCTTCCTTCTTCATTTTGTTCAGGCTGCGAACGAGCATGAACACGATGAAGGCCAGGATGAGGAAATTGATCAGGATGGTCAGGAAGTTACCGTAGGCAAACACCGGCACATTGGCCTCTTTCACCGCTGCCAGCGTCATCGCCACGCCCTCGGGCACAGGTCCCAGGGCGACAAACAGGTTGGAAAAGTCGAAGCCGCCGAACACCGCCCCGAGGACTGGCATGATCAGGTCCTTGACGATCGAATCGACGATTTTCCCGAACGCTGCGCCGATGATGACGCCGATCGCCAGGTCCATGGCATTGCCCTTGACCGCAAACTCCTTGAATTCAGACATAAAACTCATGCTTCCCCCTCCTTTTATTGATGAAAAATAACTCTGCTCATCCTAGACGCAAATGCGACTCGCCTCCATAAAGAATTGTAAACGCCAACCGGCTTGGTCGAGCCTCGCGAGGAGAGTAAAATCCCACCCCTTATGCGCATCGGCAGCCACCTCCTCAAAAACCGCCTGATCGTCGCTCCCATGGCCGGGGTGACTGACCGGCCTTTCCGCCAGCTTTGCAAGCAGCTGGGCGCGGGCATGGCCGTGTCCGAAATGGTGACGTCGAACTCGCTGCTCTATGGCTCGGCCAAGACGGCGCGACGCGCCAACCACGAAGGCGAGGTCGATCCGATCAGCGTCCAGATCGCCGGCGCCGACCCGGCGATGATGGCCGAGGCCGCCCGCCACAACGTCGCGCGCGGCGCGCAGATCATCGACATCAATATGGGCTGCCCGGCCAAGAAAATCTGCAACGTCATGGCAGGTTCGGCGCTGCTGCAGGATGAAGCGCTGGTCGGGCGGATTCTGGATGCAGTGGTGAAAGCGGTGCCGGAGGTACCGGTGACGCTGAAGATCCGTACCGGCTGGGACCGTGAGCACCGCAATGCGCTCTCGGTTCTCCGGATCGCCGAGGACGCCGGGGTCCAGGCGCTGGCCTTGCACGGCCGCACCCGCGCCTGCGGCTACACGGGCGATGCCGAATACGACACGATCCGCGCTGTGAAGGCCGCGGCACGCATTCCGATCATCGCCAACGGGGATATCACTACGCCGGAAAAAGCCCGTTTCGTTTTGGATTACACGGGCGCGGATGCGGTGATGATCGGTCGCGCCGCCCAGGGCCGGCCTTGGATTTTCCGTGAGATCGAGCATTTCCTGAACACCGGCGAACATCTGCCGCAGCCCGAAGTAGCGGAAATCCACGACGTGCTGCTCGGACACCTGCACGATCTGTACACGTTTTATGGCGACATCACCGGGGTGCGCGTGGCGCGTAAGCACATTTCCTGGTACACGCGCGGGCTGGTCGGCAGCAGCGCCTTTCGCCACAGCATGAACCGGCTCGACTCGGTGGCGGAACAGCTCGCCGTCGTCAACCAGTATTTTGCCCAGGCAGCGCGCGCCAACAGCCGCCTGTGCTACGAACCGCAACTCGAAAACAATATGACGCAAGGCCTGCCGCCAGCATCACGACTCGCGGCATAAGGGGGTAACAACAATGATCGAAGAAAACGAAATCGCTGCCTGCGTGCGGCGATCGCTCAACCGCTATTTCAAGGATCTCGACGGCGAAGCGCCGAGCGAAATTTACGGCATGGTGGTCAGCGCGGTGGAAAAGCCCCTGCTGGTCTACATCCTGGATCGCGCCGAAGGCAACCAGACCCGCGCAGCCGACATGCTCGGTATCAACCGCAACACCCTGCGCAAGAAAATGCGCGAATTCGGCCTTTCACTCTAAAAACCAACATGACTTCTGCTCAACCCAAAATCCAGCGCGCCCTCCTCTCCGTGTCGGATAAAACCGGCCTGGTCGAATTCGCCCGTTCACTCGCCGCTGCCGGCATTGAACTCCTGTCCACCGGCGGCACCGCCAAGGCGATCCGCGATGCCGGCCTGCCGGTGATCGACGTCGCCGAGTTCACCGGCTTCCCAGAAATGCTCGACGGTCGTGTCAAGACGCTGCATCCCAAGGTACATGGCGGCATCCTCGCCCGCCGCGACCTGCCCGAGCACGTCGCCACCATGACCGAACACGGCCTGCCCTTCATCGATCTGGTGTGCGTGAACCTGTACCCCTTCGTCGCCACGGTGTCGAAACCGCACACGCTGGACGACGCCATCGAAAACATCGACATCGGCGGCCCGGCGATGGTGCGCTCGTCGGCCAAGAACTACCGCTTTGTCGCCATCGTCACTGACCCGGCTGACTATCCGGCGCTGGTCGCCGAGATGCAGGCCAACGGCGGCGCGCTGGCCGACGCCACCCGCTTCAACCTGGCGAAGAAGGCGTTCACCCACACCGCGCAGTACGACGGCCACATCAGCAACTACCTGACCGCACTGAACGACAGCGGCGAGCGCGAAGCCTTCGGCGACCAGCTGACCCTGCAGTTTTCCCGCGCGCAGACCTGCCGCTACGGCGAGAACCCGCATCAGGCGGGCGCCTTCTACGTCGAGGCGCATGCCCCGGCCGGCACCATCGCCACCTCGCGCCAGTTGCAGGGCAAGGAACTCTCGTACAACAACATCGCCGACACCGACGCCGCGCTGGAATGCGTGAAGCTGTTCGACTCCGCGCCAGCCTGCGTCATCGTCAAGCACGCCAACCCCTGCGGCGTGGCCTACGGCGCCACCCTGCTGGACGCCTATAACCGTGCCTACCAGACCGACCCCGAGTCGGCGTTCGGCGGCATCATCGCCTTCAACGGCCGACTCGACGGCGAGACGGCACAGGCCATCGTCGACCGCCAGTTCGTCGAGGTCATTATCGCCCCCGAGGTCAGCCCCGAAGCGGTGGCCGCGGTGGCCGCCAAGAAGAACGTGCGCCTGCTCGAATGCGGCCAGTGGGCTGGGGCTGTCGCCCAACTCGACATGAAGCGCGTGGCCGGCGGCCTGCTGGTGCAGGATGCTGATGTGCTGTTGCACGGTGAACTCAAGACCGTCACCGAGCGCGCACCCACTGCGCAGGAAATGGACGACCTGCAGTTTGCCTGGCGCGTCGCCAAGTTCGTCAAGTCCAATGCGATCGTCTACGCCAAAGACCGCATGACCGTCGGCGTCGGCGCAGGCCAGATGAGCCGTATCAACTCCGCGCGCATTGCCGCGATCAAGGCCGAGCATGCCGGTTTGGCGGTGCCCGGTTCAGTGATGGCCTCCGACGCGTTCTTCCCCTTCCGCGACGGCATCGACCAAGCAGGCGCGGCGGGCATCAAGGCGGTGATCCAGCCTGGCGGCTCGATGCGCGACGACGAAGTCATCGCCGCGGCAAACGAGCATGGCATCGCGATGGTGTTTACCGGCACCCGGCATTTCCGACACTAGGGCGAATGGGCGGGACAGGGTTCAGGATTCGCACGGCCTCCGGCCACGAACACCACGAACCCGACCCCGGCCCGATCACCCTGAATCCTGTTTTCTGAATTCTGACCCCTATCATGAAGCTACTAGTCATCGGCTCCGGCGGACGCGAACACGCACTGGCCTGGAAACTCGCGCAATCCCCGCGGGTGTCGCAGGTTTACGTTGCGCCCGGCAACGGCGGCACCGCCACGGAAGACGGCCTCATCAATCTGCCGTTGACCGCGATCCCGTCGCTGATCGAATTCGTCCGCCGCGAGGGTGATATTGCCTTCACCGTGGTCGGCCCCGAAGCGCCCCTGGCAGACGGGATCGTGGACGCCTTTCGCGCCGCCGGGCTGAAAATATTCGGCCCCACCCAGGCTGCCGCCCAACTCGAAAGCTCTAAGGACTTCGCCAAGCAGTTCATGGCGCGTCATGGCATTCCCACCGCTGCTTTCGGCACTTTTACCGATGCCGCCGAGGCGCACGCCTACATCGATGCGCACGGCGCCCCCATCGTGGTCAAGGCCGATGGCCTGGCCGCGGGCAAGGGGGTGGTGGTCGCCGCCACGGCTGACGAAGCGCACGCCGCTGTGGACGCCATGCTGTCCGGCAACACGATGGGCGACGCCGGACACCGAGTCGTCATCGAGGAATGTCTGCTCGGCGAGGAAGCCAGCTTCATCGTCATGGTCGATGGCGAACACGTGCTGGCGCTGGCGTCCAGCCAGGACCACAAGCGCCTCGGCGACGGCGACACTGGCCCCAATACCGGCGGCATGGGCGCGTATTCCCCCGCGCCCGTGGTCACCCCCAAGCTGCACGCGCGCATCATGCGCGAGGTCATCCAGCCTACCGTTTCAGGCATGGCGGCCGACGGCATCCGCTTCACCGGTTTTTTGTACGCCGGCATCATGGTCGGCGACGATGGCGCGCCCAGAGTGCTCGAATTCAACTGCCGCATGGGCGACCCGGAAACCCAGCCGATCATGATGCGGCTGAAGTCGGACCTCGTCGGCATTCTCGACGCTGCCGTCAGCGGCAAGCTCGACCAGGTCGAAGCCGAATGGGATCGCCGCACCGCGCTGGCCGTGGTGCTCGCCGCCGAAGGTTATCCCGACGCTCCGAAAAAAGGCGCGGTGATCGGCGCGCTGCCGGCAGCGGCCGACGACCTGCACGTGTTTCACGCCGGCACGGCCACACAGGATGGCAAGACCGTGGTGAGCGGCGGCCGCGTGCTCACCGTCACCGTGCTGGGCGACAGTGTGCGCATGGCACAGACCCGCGCCTACGAAGCCGTGTCCACGATCCGGTTCAGCGGCATGCAATACCGCCGCGACATCGGCTGGCGCGCGCTTGACCGGAAAAAGGTCGACAGCGGCCTCCCGCGCTGACCGACGCCCCACCCTCTGGTGCGGCCCTTCTTGCCCTGATGCCACTTCCTGGAGCGATTTTCACACCATGACGCAAGCTTCCTCTGCCGCCTCCACCGCGATCGACGTCCCCGCCGTCAAGGCCTATCTGCTCGACCTGCAGGCGCGTATCGTCGATGCGTTCGAAACCGCCGACGGCCAGCCCTTCCGCACCGATGCCTGGGAGCGTCCCGAAGGCGGCGGCGGCATTTCGCGGCTGATCGAGGAGGGCAAGGTGCTGGAGCGCGGCGGCGTGAACTTTTCGCACGTGCTGGGCAACCAGTTGCCGCCATCGGCCAGCGCGCATCGCCCCGAACTCGCCGGCCGACGCTGGGAGGCGATGGGCGTATCGCTGGTACTGCATCCCCGCAATCCCTACGTGCCGACGGTGCACATGAACGTGCGCTGCTTCGTCGCGATGAAGGACGGCGAAGCACCGGTGTGGTGGTTTGGCGGCGGCATGGACCTCACGCCCTACTACGGCTTCGAGGACGACGCACGCCATTTCCATCTCACCTGCAAAGCCGCGCTCGACCCGTTTGGCGCCGACCTGCATCCACGCTTCAAGGCATGGTGCGACCGCTACTTTTTCCTCAAGCATCGCAACGAACCGCGCGGCATCGGCGGCGTGTTTTTCGACGACTTCTCGGAAGGCGGGTTCGATCACACGTTCGGCATGACGAAAAGCATCGGCGACGCCTTTCTGAAAGCCTACCTGCCCATTTTCGAGCGCCGCAAGACCATCGAATTTGGCGAGCGCGAGCGCGATTTCCAGGCCTACCGGCGCGGCCGCTATGTCGAATTCAATCTGGTGTTCGACCGCGGCACCCTGTTTGGCCTGCAGTCGGGCGGGCGCACCGAATCCATCCTGATGTCGCTGCCGCCGATCGTGAAATGGCGGTATGACTGGCGCCCGGCACCCGGTTCAGCCGAGGCCGAGTTGTACACCGACTATCTGGTCGCACGCGACTGGGCCACCATCTGACGATGTCCAGACTCACACGACGCATCCTGCTCGGCCTCGGCATCACGCTGCTGGGGGTGGGGCTCGTCGGGTTGATCGCCTGGGAGCTGATGTCGTCGGCGCTGGAGGCCAAATACCTCACCAAAACCGCGCAGAACATGACCTGGAAGCTTCACCCGGGTCCGTCAAGCCGCATCCGTTATCCGGGAAAAGGCCCATATGATGTGCGCCTCGGATACAGCAAGCTGCCGGAATACCTGAAGCAGCTGGGCAAGGCCGGCTGGCAAATCGACCAGCAGGCCAAAATCAGCATCCAGATGGAACGGGCAAGCGATCTGGGCCTGTTCCTGCCCTATCACGAGAAAGATCAAGCCGGCCTGACACTGCTCGACAGCGACGGCAAGCAGCTCTACCAGGAGCAGTATCCAACCCGGGTGTACGCCCGCTTCGAGGATATTCCCAAGGTGCTGGTGGATGCCCTGGTCTACATTGAAAACCGCGAGCTGCTGACCGAACAGTTCCCCACCCGCAATCCGGCGGTGGAATGGGACCGGCTCGCCCAGGCGCTGCTTGAGAAGGGCATCAGCCTGGTCGACACCAACCGCAACGTGCCGGGCGGCAGCACGCTGCCGACGCAGATCGAGAAATACCGCCATTCGCCGGAGGGCCTCACCAGCAGCATGGCGGAGAAATTGCGGCAGATGGCCACGGCCAGCCTGCGCGCCTATATCGATGGCACCAACACGCTGCCCATGCGGCGCAAGACCGTGATGGCCTATCTCAACACCGTGCCGCTCGCCGCCGCGCCCGGCATCGGCGAAGTCAACGGGGTCGGCGATGGCCTGTGGGCCTGGTACGGCCTGGATTTCGACGACATCAACCGCACGCTGTCCAAACCCGCCGGCGGCGACCGCTACGGCAGTGCACTCAAGCACGTCCTGTCGCTGATCGTGGCCGAGCGCCGCCCGTCGTATTACCTGGCCGCCAACCGCAAGGCGCTTGAGGCGCTGACCGACGATCACCTCGATCTGCTGGCCAATGCCAACATCATCTCGCGTGATCTGGCCGAGCGGGCCAAGCGCATCGACCTGCGCGAGACCGATCAGCGCATCGATCCGCCGCCGCCGCGTTTTGTCGACCAGAAAGCCACCAACGCCCAACGCATCCGCGTCGCCGGGCTCCTTGGCGAGTCGCGCCTGTACGATCTGGATCGGCTGGACCTGAAGGTGAACACCACCATCAATCAACCCGCACAGAAAGTCGTCAGCCAGTATGTGCAAAGTCTGGCTCATCTCGATGCCGCAACCGCATCGG
Organism: Thiobacillus sp.; assembly: GCA_046484355.1. Taxonomy (GTDB): domain Bacteria; phylum Pseudomonadota; class Gammaproteobacteria; order Burkholderiales; family Thiobacillaceae; genus Thiobacillus. The sequence continues at coordinate 5,292 of JAWOJD010000031.1, read as the reverse complement.
GCCTGATCGGGCATCGCCTGCTCCAGTCGAACAACCCGCTGGCCAACGTGATCTACAGCTTCACCCTGTATGAGAAAACGCCGCAGGGCAACCTGCTGCGCATCCAGGCCGACAACCTCAATCAGCCGTTCGACATCAACAGCCAGGCCCGTCTGGACCTGGGTTCGACCGCCAAGCTGCGCACCCTGGTCACCTACCTGGAAATCATCGCGAAACTCCACGCCGACTATCGCGCGCTCGACCCCGCCGCGCTGCAGAAGAAGGCCCAGCCACAGCGCAACATGCTGTCGCAGTGGGTAGCCATCATGCTGTTGCGGCAACCCGATATTCCGCTGGCCACCCTGCTGGACGCCGCGATGAGCCGGCGCTATTCGGCCTCGCCGGAACCCTTCTTCACCGGCGGCGGGTTGCACCACTTTGCCAACTTCGACCCCAAGGACAATAGCCGCGTGATGGACGTATGGGAGGCCACCCGCAACTCGGTCAACCTCGTCTACATTCGCATGATGCGCGACATCGTGCGGCACTACGCCAGCGACTCGCCGGGTGCGGCGTCACGGATTCTGGACGACGCCAGCAACCCGCTGCGCGAAACCTATCTGCAGCGTTTTGTCGACCAGGAAGGGCGTGTCTTCATCAGCCGCTTTTACCAGCGTCACAAGGCCCAGACTCCCACGCAGATGGCGGACGACCTCTATGGCCGCACCCGCTGGAATCCGCGCCGTTTCACCGCGCTGTACCGGTATCTGGAGCCGCAGGCGGATTTCGAGACCTATGTCGACGCCTTGCGCACGCTCGTGCCCACCAGCATCAACCTGTCACCGCGCGTCCTCGAATCGATGTACCGGGTCCATGCGCCCGAGGCCTACAATCTGGCCGACCGCGGCTACATTACGCAAATCCACCCGCTGGAATTGTGGGTGGTCAAGAGCCTGCGCGACATCCCCCAGATCAACCTCGACTACCTGAACAAGGCCGGCGCGGATGTGCGGCGCGAGGTCTACACCTGGCTGTTCAAGACCAGCCGCAAGAACGCCCAGGACATCCGCATCCAGAGCCTGCTCGAAGTCGAAGCCTTTGAAGGCCTGCTGCGCGACTGGAAGCGGCTGGGTTACCCGTTCGACAACATCACGCCCTCGTACGCCTCCGCCATCGGCAGTTCGGGCGACCGCCCCGCAGCGCTGGCCGAGTTGATGAGCATCCTGGTCAACGATGGTATGCACGTCCCGATGGTGAGCCTGACCGGCCTGCACTTCGCCGCCAACACGCCCTACGACACCCGCCTGTCGCGCAAGCCGGTGGCAGGGGCGCGTCTGATGCCCGCCGAAGTGGCCCAGACCGTGCGCCGCGCGCTGGCGCAGGTGGTGGAGGAAGGCACCGCCGCGCGCCTGGCCGGGGCGCTCAAGGATCCCGCAGGCCAGCCGATCACCATCGGCGGCAAGACCGGCACCGGCGACCATCGCTACGAACGTTACGGCAAGGGCGGCCAGCTTCTCGAGTCACGCGTGGTCAACCGCACCGCCACCTTCGCGTTTTATCTGGGCGATCGCTACTTCGGCACCCTGACCGCCCTGGTGCCGGGCGAGCAGGCCGGGCAGTTCGGCTTCACCAGTTCGCTCACCGCGCAGATCCTGAAAACCCTGTTGCCGCAACTGCAGCCCCACCTGTATCCCCTGCCGCCGCCGCCCCCGCCGGGCGAGACGGTGCCTGACGCCGCCCCTGCAGCCGCCGAACCCCCGGTTCGCATCACACCGCTGCCGCGGGTCCGGGAAAAAGCCGACGGCGCCACCAGTCAGGCAGTCTTGCCCGAAAAGGAACAGCCCACCAAGGAGGGGTTCCCGGAAGACCTCGACCCCACCCCAGGCGGGACAGCACCCGCCAAACCGCCCGTACCCGCAACGGCGCCGGCCCGCGCGCCGGCCACGCCCGCGGACACGCCGCATCCCCCGCCCGCCGTTCCGTCGACCCAGCCTGCGCCCAAATCTACGCCTGCAACCCCGGCACCGGCCAAGCCGCCGACGCCCGTGGCGCCTGCAGCCGCAAGTGAGCCAGGCCCCGATCCCGTGCCCACGCCCGCTGCCACACCTTGAACGCAAACGTGGATTCGCGCTCAAATCGGATATGCTGAACAGCGCAACCCTGCCCACCCCGCCATGAACGACACCATTCAACCGCTGATCCAGCACACGCCCACCGACTCCGGAAACGTCAGTATTCCGGCCCTGAGGGTGCTGTCCGAGATCACCACCAGCCTGTCTTCCGACTCCAACGTCGAACAGCTGCTGGGGCGGTTCCTGTCGACCATGATCCGTCTGGCCGGCGCGCAGGCGGGCGCGGTGCGGGTGATCACCGACGACCGCACCCACTTGCGGCTGATTGGCTCGGTCGGGCTGCCACCCGACCTGGTCGAACACGAAAACATGGTCAGCGTGGATTGCGGCGTGTGCGGCAAAGCTGCGCGCGAAATGACGGTGAGCAGCTGGAATAACGTCGCCTTCTGCAAACGCCAGGCCAACGACGCCTACTTCAGCGGCACCTGCAACACCGTGGTGGCAGTGCCGCTGATGCACAAGAATCAGGTCATGGGCGTCTACAACCTGTTCATGGAAGAAGGCAAGGCGGTTCCCGAGGACGTGCGCCTGCTGTTCCGCTCGATCAGCGAACACCTGGGCATCGCGCTGGAAAACGCGCGCCTGACGCGCGAAAACATGCGCATTTCGCTGATGAACGAACGCCAGATGCTGGCCAACCAGATTCACGATGCACTCGCCCAGACGCTGGCCTACGCCAAGATGCGGCTGACCGTGCTGTCCGACGCCATGCACCACGAGGACTACCCCAAGGCCAACCGCTATCTGGGCGACGTCGAAGAAGCGGTCGACCTGGCCTACGCCGACCTGCGCGACCTCATCACCCAGTACCGCGACCGCATCAACCCGCGCGGCCTGGTACCCGCGATTCAGGAACTGGCCAAGAGCTTCCGCAAGAAAGCCAATGCCGACGTCGACTTCCTCAACCTGGTGCAGGACGTGTCGCTCTCGCCCGACGAGGAAATCCAGGTCTTTCACATCATCCAGGAATCGCTGTACAACATCGCCAAGCACGCCCGCGCACGCCACGTCGTCATCACCTTCGACCTCGAAGACGGCCAGTACATTGTCAACGTCGCCGACGACGGCGTGGGCGTGCAAAAGAAGAAGGACGAATCCTCCACCATGGGCAAGAGCTTCGGCCTCACCATCATGCGCGAGCGCGCCGCCAAGCTCGACGGCAAGCTCATCGTCGAAAGCCGGCCCGCAGGCGGCACCGTCATCCGCCTCGTCTTCCCTCAACGCACATCCGGCCACGCCACATGAGCCTCACCCGCATCATTCTCGTCGACGACCACACCCTGTTCCGCAAAGGGCTGGCCGAACTGCTTGAACAAAGCGGCAGCATCGAAGTCGCCGCGTTCACCGGCACCCCCGACGACGTCGCCGCGCTGCTGAAAAAGCATCGTCCCGACGTCCTCATCCTCGATCTGAACATGCCCGGCACCGACGGCATCACCCTGATGCAACAATTGCGTGCCGACGGCTTCGACCTGCCCGTCCTCATCCTCACCCTGTCCGAAGCCGAAGAAGACCTGGCCCGGGCGCTCCGCGCGGGAGCCAACGGCTACCTGCTGAAAAGCATGGAACCCGATGAAGTCGTCGACGCCATCCTGCGCGCCCAGCGCGGCGAAACCGCCGTCGCCCCCGCCATGACCGCCAAACTGGTCCGGCTGTACGACCAGAAAGGCCAGGATTCCAACTCCCTGCTCGACGCGCTGACTCCGCGCGAAAGCGAAATCCTCTCCCACCTCGCGCGCGGCGAAAGCAACAAGGCCATCGCCCGCACCCTCGGCATCAGCCACGACACCGTCAAGCTGCACGTGCGCCACATCCTCGCCAAACTCAACATGTCATCGCGCGTCGAAGCCGCGGTGTTTGCGGTGGAAAACCGGGTGACGCCAGGGGGGCGGAACGAGGGGCGTTGATACGCTCAGCGTCGGGAAGCCGCTGCTCCCGCCCGCTTGCCAACCGATTTCAACCTATTGCCGACCGGCCTTTTGATCAGCGTCAGAGGCAGCACTTTCAGCCATCTCCGGCTGGGGCTTCACCAGGCTGATCAGGGTCTGCCCCGCCTGCGGCTTGAGTTTTCCATCGATTGCAAAGATTTGCAGTTCGCCCACTTCGGTCATCAGGAACAGCGGCAACACGTCGCCACCGTAGCGCGCCTTCAATTCTTCCAGGCCATATTCTTCGCTCAACCGGGTTTTCTTGACGACGGCTTCGTCATGAAAGCGCTGGGTGAGAGCTGCGTGCGTCAAACCCTTGTCAAATAGCAGGCGGCCCGAAGGTGACGCGAGTGTGCGTCCAGCAGGGTTTCGTCATCCGGCATCAGCTGGTAGGCCTGTGAGCGCCCGAACAGCGGGGCAAAATGCAGCGCCGCCAGTGAGTTGACGTCGTCGTTCGTGGTCATGGCCATGAGCTTTCCGATCCCGCTGATCTCGACCCGGTCGAGCACGTTGTCGGCAAAGATACTGGCATAGAACGCCGGGATGCCGGCCATGCGCGCAGCGGACACGTTATGCCGGCTGTTGTCCACCAGCATGACGGGATAGCCTTCGTCGAGCAGGGCCTTGGCAAGGGTGCGCACCCAGTGGTGCCCCCCCAGAAACAGCACACCTTGCGGGTGGGCTTGGCCAGCCCCAGCCGCCGCGCCATCCAGGGCGCGGTCAGGCCGTAGAGCGCGACGATACCGATGATGATGAAGAAAGTCTGCGGGCACCTGCACGTCTGAACCGGGCAAGCCCCCTTCCTCCAGTCTCAGCGCGAAGATCGATGCGACCGCAGCAGCAACGATGCCGCGCGGGGCCATCCACGACAGGAACAGCTTTTCCTTCAGGGTCAGCTTGCTTCCCAGCGTGGAGGCAAACACGGCGGCAGGCCGCGCCACCAACACCAGCACCAGGAAGAACGCCACACTGGCGAGGCCGATCTGTTCGAGATCAGCCGGCTTGAGGTGCGCCGCCAGCAGAATGAAAACGGTTGCGATCAGCAGGACCCGCAGGTTTTACTTGAACAAATGCCCGCGCATTCCCCCTGCTAGGCGAGTTTCGAGCCAGCAGGCGGGTCAAGCGGGCGGTCTGATTTTTGGGTGCTTCTTGCGCGGGTGTTCTTCTGTCCCTTGCGCGTCGACATAAGCTCGAACCGTATCAAGCGTGGCACCGCCGACGCTGCCGACGTAATACGCTCGGTGCCAGAACAG
>JAWOJD010000025.1:0-5815 GCA_046484355.1 Thiobacillus sp. | reverse complement strand
GAATCCGCACTGGATTTACCCCGGCGACCTGATCGTGCTCGACCGGAGCGGCAAGAAACCGCGCCTGTCACTGGTCAGAAACGGCATGCCGACCGTCAAGTTGTCGCCCGGCATCCGCGCCAGCGATCTCGGCAGCGGCGCCATTCCGGCCATTCCGATCAGCGCCATCCACGCCTTTTTGAGCCAGCCGCGGGTGATCCCGCAGGGCGCGTATGACAGCGCACCGTTCGTGCTCGGCAGCAATACCGAACGCGTCATCCTGGCATCGGGCGACGAGGCGTTCGCCACGGGCGGTGCACCCGGCGTCACCCGCTGGAACGTGCTGCGTCCCGGCAAGCAGCTAAAGGACCCCGAAACCGGCGAAGTCCTGGGATATGAAGTCGAATACCTGGGCGATGCACGCACCGTGATGGAAGGCGCGCCGCAAAAAATCCGCATTACCCAGTCGGTGCAGGAAATCCTGCCCAAGGACAAGCTGGTCGAAGCCGACACCACCACCACGTTTGAATACCTGCCGCGTGCACCCGAAAAAGAGATTAACGGCCGTATCATTTCAGCCTACGGCGGCATGTCGGACAGCGGTCGCTATCAAACCGTGGTCATCAACCGCGGCAGCCTCGACGGTCTTGAGCCCGGACATGTGCTGGCGGTGTACCGCAATGGCCAGACGGTGACGCTTTCCCGCGACGAAGTCGAAAAAATGGACTGGGTCAACAAAACGGCCACGGGCGGAAGCAACGCGTGGCTATATAACGATGTGCGTTGCCTGAAGGAAAACAGCAAGGTGACGTACGACCAGGCCGCCGACGTGCGCAATACCTTCCGCAGTTCCTGCCTGGGCAGCACCAGCGACCGCGACATCAAGTTGCCCGATGCCCGGAGCGGCCTGATGATGGTCTATCGCGTATTCGACCGCGTGTCCTATGCGCTCATCATGCAGTCCGAGCAGCCGGTGTACCTGCTCGATACGGTGAAGAACCCCTGAACGGCCTCCTTCCGAACACGCCCAATCGTGTCTGACACGTGGCTGCGCCTGGCCCTCGTTCCGGGGGTGGGCAACACCAGCCTGCTCCGCCTGCTTACGGCCTTCGGTTCTCCGGAGGCCGTTTTGGCATCCGGGCGCGGCGCGCTGTCGGCGTATCTTTCGACCGTCCAGTGCGACGCGCTGCTGGCCGAACCCGATGCCGCGCAACTCGACGCAAGCCATGCCTGGCTCGCCCAGCCCGGCAACAGCCTGATGACGCTGGCGGACGACGATTATCCAAAGAGCCTGCTCGAAATTGCTGACCCGCCGGCCATGCTGTTCTGCAAGGGGCAGCGCGCCTTACTGAGCCAGCCCGGTCTTGGCATCGTCGGCAGCCGCAACGCCACGCCGCAGGGGGTGCGCGACGCCGAGGCCTTCGCCCATGCTCTGTCCGACGCCGGCCTCACCATCGTCAGCGGGCTGGCGCTCGGCATCGACGCAGCGGCGCATCGCGGCGGACTGGCGGGGGCAGGGTCGAGCATCGCGGTGATCGGCACCGGCCTCGACCGCATTTATCCGGCACGCAACAAGGCGCTGGCGCACCAACTGGCCGAAAACGGCGTCATCGTCTCGGAGTTTCCGCTTGGCACGCCGCCCTTGCCCGGCCATTTTCCGCGTCGCAACCGCCTGATCAGCGGCCTCAGCCGCGGCGTACTGGTAGTCGAAGCCGCGCCTGACAGCGGCTCGCTCATCACGGCGCGGGTTGCCACCGAGCAGGGGCGCGAAGTATTCGCGATTCCCGGCTCGATCCATTCGCCGTTGTCCAAGGGCTGTCATGCGCTGATCAAACAGGGTGCCAAACTGGTCGAATCCGCTGCCGACATTCTCGACGAACTGGCCTGGCAACAGCGGCTGACGCCGCCCGCACTGCCGGAATCCCGTTCCGATCAGGTTCTGGATGCGCTGGACGGCTCGCCCACCACCCTCGACACCCTGGCATTAAGAAGCGGGTTGACGCTGGATGCGCTTTCGGCGAAGCTGTTGACGCTTGAGCTTGAAGGGCGGATCGCGTCCTTGCCCGGCGGGCGTTACCAAAAAATTCACTGATTACTATGCTCGACATACTTGTCTATCTGTACGAAAGCTTTCGCATGGCGGCCCTGGCGCCCGACCGTGACGCGTTGGAAAAGCGCCTGTTTGCCGCCGGGTTTGAGGAGGCGCACATCCATTCCACGCTGGACTGGTTTGCCCACATGTCCGGCAGCGCCGCCCACGAACGGCTGGCGCACGCGCATTACCGGCATTACGCCCCCGAAGAGCTCGAATGCCTGGACGCAGCCTGCCGCAACGAGCTGACGTTTCTGGTCAGCGCCGAAATTCTTGATCACGAATCGCGTGAATGGGTCATTTCCGGGCTGATGCGATTGAGCGACGAAGAACTCGAACCGGATCACGTCCGCTGGATGACGCTGATCGTGCTGTGGAGTCGCGGCCTGATCGAGCATTTCACGCATCTGGAAGATATGCTGCTCAATCACGAGCCGGGACGCTTGCATTAAAGCGTGTTCACGCTCTTTTCACGCCAGCAGCCAAGTCCACCCGGAGTCCAGCCTGTTGCCCAGGGGGGCGCCGCCATTGCGCCCGATCCATTCGGGTTGCCCCGAGACCGCGCGTTAATCCGCCTATAAAGACATGTCCAAACTCGTCATCGTCGAATCGCCGTCCAAATCCAAAACGCTGAAGAAGTATCTCGGCGCGGACTACGACATCCTCGCCAGCTACGGCCACGTGCGCGACCTGCTGCCGAAAACCGGCGCAGTCGATACCGAAAATTTCAGCATGAAATACCAGGTGATCGAGCGCAATGCCAAGCATGTCGAGGCCATCGTCAAGGCTGCCAAGAAAGCCGACGAAGTGTTGCTGGCAACCGACCCGGACCGCGAAGGGGAAGCCATTTCCTGGCACATCAGCGAGATCCTCAAGGAACGCAAGGTCAAGACGCCGATGAAGCGCGTGGCCTTCTACGAAATCACCGAATCGGCCGTGCAGGATGCGGTGCGCAACCCGCGCGAGATCGCCACCGATCTGGTTGACGCACAGCAAGCGCGCCGCGCACTCGATTATCTGGTCGGCTTCAACCTGTCGCCGTTGTTGTGGCGCAAGATCAGCCCTGGCCTGTCCGCCGGGCGCGTGCAGTCGCCCGCATTGCGGATGATCGTCGAGCGCGAAGAAGAAATCGAAGCCTTCGTGCCGCGCGAATACTGGTCACTGCATCTCGACACGCACAAAGGCGCCCAGGCCTTCACGGCCAAGCTCACGCATTTCAAGGGCGAAAAACTCGACCAGTTCACGGTCGAGCACGAAGCGCGCAGCAAGGAATGGCTCGCCACGCTGGAGGGCAAGGATGCCCGCGTCATGCGCATCGAGAAGAAGCGCCGCGCCCGCCACCCCGGCGCGCCGTTCACCACCTCGACGCTGCAGCAGGCCGGCGTGCGCCAGCTCGGCATGACCACCGACCGCGTCATGCGCACCGCCCAGCAACTGTACGAAGGCATGGACCTCGGCGAAGGCCCGGTGGGTCTCATCACCTACATGCGAACCGACTCGGTCAACCTGGCGCAGGAAGCCATTACGGACATCCGCAAATATGTAAGCACCCACTTCGACAAGGACTACCTGCCGCCCACCGCAGTCCAGTACAAGGCCAAGACCAAGAACGCGCAGGAGGCCCACGAGGCGGTTCGCCCGACGTCGGTGATGCGCACCCCCGAGTCGGTGAAACCGTTTTTGACCGCCGACCAGGCGCGTCTCTACGAGCTGATCTGGAAACGGACGGTGTCCTGCCAGATGACTCCGGCGCAATTCGACACCGTTGCCGCCGACATCACGGTGGGCGAGGGCACCTTCCGCGCCACCGGGCAGACGCTGGCGTTCGCCGGTTTTCTGGCGGTGTACCAGGACGATGAGGACGAGGAAGGCGAATCCAAGCTGCCGGCGCTGGCCGAGGGCGAAACGCTGCCGGTCGACAAGCTCTACGGCGAGCAGCACTTCACCCAGCCGCCGCCGCGCTTCACCGAAGCGTCGCTGGTGAAATCGCTGGAGGAATACGGCATCGGCCGCCCGTCGACCTACGCCAGCATCATTTCCACGCTGCAGGACCGCGAGTACGTGCTGCTGGAAAAGAAACGCTTCCAGCCCACCGACGTCGGCCGCCTGGTGAACTGCTTTCTCACCCGCCATTTCAACCATTACGTCGACTACGACTTCACCGCCAAACTGGAGGACAAGCTCGACGACGTCTCCAACGGCAAGCGCGTCTGGTCAAAGCTCTTGGGCGAGTTCTGGAGCGAATTCGACGGCGAACTGAAAGCCAAGCAGGAAGTCGAGCGCGGCTGTCCGATCCCGGAAGCCTGCCCCAAGTGCAGCAAGCCGCTGTTCATGCAGGCCAGCAAGCGCGGCCTGTTCATCGGCTGCTCAGGTTATCCTGAATGCGACTACACGCGGCCGCTGCATGCCGCCACCGCCGAAGGCGACAACATCCTCGGCAAGGATCCGGCGACGGGCCTGGATGTGAAACTGCTGTCAGGCCGCTTCGGGCCGTATGTGCAGATCGGCGAGATGCCCGAGGACAAGAAGGCGCCCAAGCCGCGCCGCGCGTCCTGGCCCAAGGATATCCCGCTGGAAAACGCCACGCTTGAACTGGCACTGAAGTTTCTGTCGCTGCCGCGCGAAGTGGGACACCATCCGGTTTCCGGCTTGCCCATCGTCGCCAACAACGGTCGCTTCGGCCCCTATCTGCTGCACGACGGCAAGTTCAAGTCGATCCCCAAGACCGACAGCGTCTATGTCATCGATCTGCCGCGCGCGCTTGAAGTGCTGGCGATGGAGCGTGAACCCCGGGGCGGCGATTCAGCCGCATCGGTGCTGAAAACGCTGGGGCCCCATCCCGAAGACGGCAAGGACATCACGGTTCGCAGCGGGCGCTACGGCCCCTATGTCAAGCATGGCAGCACCAACGCCACCCTGCCCAAGGACATCACGCCTGAGGAGATCACGCTGGAAGAAGCGATCGACCTGATTGCCGCGCGCGTGGCCAAGGGCCCAGCCAAAAAACCCGTCAAGAAGGCCGCAGCCAAGCCGGCTGCCGCCAAGAAAACCAAAGCAGCTTCAACGACAAAAAAGCCTGCCGCGAAGAAACCCGCAGCCAAGAAGGCACCGGCCAAAGCCACTCCCGCCAAAAAGCCCGCCCGTAAAAAAGCCGCCGAATGAGCGTGCCCCCCAGCTTGCTGATGGTCAATGCCTTCATCGGCACGGCCAGTTTCAAGCCGCTGTACCAGGCGCTGGGGTATGCGGTGATGACCGAATGGTCGGAACGCAAGGCCATCAGCCTGCTGCGCAAGAACCCGCCCGCCGTTGTTGTGGCCGATTTTTTTCATCAAACGGATTTCCGAGATCGCCTGTCCAACCTCGAATCCCTGCTCGCAACGGCGCAGCGTTTTCCCGGCACCCGGATTCTGGTGTTTTACGAGCCCGCACATCAGGCGGCGCTCGATACCGTCCGCGCCCGCCTGCGTATTGACGCTGCCCTGCCGCTACCCGTTCAGGAAGATGCTTTGCGCTCCACCCTGCAGACCTGGTTGAGCAACGCCACGCTGCCAGATTGAACAAATGCCCGCGCATTCCCCCTGCTAGGCGAGTTTCGAGCCAGCAGGCGGGTCAAGCGGGCGGTCTGATTTTTGGGTGCTTCTTGCGCGGGTGTTCTTCTGTCCCTTGCGCGTCGACATAAGCTCGAACCGTATCAAGCGTGGCACCGCCGACGCTGCCGACGTAATACGCTCGGTGCCAGAACAG
>JAWOJD010000022.1:0-31468 GCA_046484355.1 Thiobacillus sp. | reverse complement strand
TGTTCTGGCACCGTGCGTATTACGTCGGCAGCGTCGGCGGTGCCACGCTTGATACGGTTCGAGCTTATGTCGACGCGCAAGGGACAGAAGAACACCCGCGCAAGAAGCACCCAAAAATCAGACCGCCCGCTTGACCCGCCTGCTGGCTCGAAACTCGCCTAGCAGGGGGAATGCGCGGGCATTTGTTCAATGAAAAAGGCCGCTAACCCAGCAGGGACGCGGCCTTCAATCAAAGCATCAACAGTTTAACGTAACGGCTAGGCACTATATCGGCAGGGCGGCTTTTGGTGAAGGCTGTTGTCCAGGCTGTTCAATCAGCCTGGAGCGCGGATTGGCTCCGGAGGCGGACCTCCGGGTCTGATCCGCTCATTCAGCCGACGGATCAGACAATCAGCGGCACCATCAGCAGCGCCACGATGTTGATGATTTTGATCAGCGGGTTGATGGCCGGGCCGGCGGTGTCCTTGTAGGGATCGCCGACGGTGTCGCCACTGACTGCTGCCTTGTGGGCTTCCGAACCCTTGCCGCCGAAATTACCTTCTTCGATGTATTTCTTGGCGTTATCCCATGCGCCACCGCCGGTGGTCATGGAAATGACCACGAAGATGCCGGTGACGATGGCGCCGAGCAGCACGCCGCCGAGCGCTTGCGGGCCGAGCAGCAGGCCAACCAGCACCGGGATCACGATCGGCAGCAACGAAGGCACAACCATTTCCTTGATCGCAGCCTTGGTCAGCATGTCGACCGCGCGCGAATAGTCAGGCTTGGCGGTGCCGGCCATGATGCCGGGGATTTCCTTGAACTGGCGACGCACTTCGATCACCACCGATCCGGCGGCGCGACCGACCGCTTCCATGGCCATGGCACCGAACAGGTAGGGAATCATGCCGCCGATGAAGAGGCCGATGATGACCATGTGGTTCGACAGGTCGAAGGTCGTGACTCCGCCAGTCTTGGCTGCCAGCGCGTGCGTGTAGTCGGCGAACAGCACCAGTGCGGCCAGACCAGCCGAACCGATGGCGTAACCCTTGGTCACCGCCTTGGTGGTGTTGCCCACGGCATCGAGCGGATCGGTGATGTTGCGGATGCTCTCGTCGAGACCGGCCATCTCGGCAATACCACCAGCGTTGTCGGTAATCGGGCCGTAGGCGTCGAGGGCGACGATGATACCCGCCATCGACAGCATCGAGGTCGCAGCGATGGCAATCCCATACAGGCCTGCCAGTTCGTGGGCGGTCCAGATGGACAGACACACGGCGAGCACGGGGGCAGCGGTCGACTTCATCGACACACCGAGGCCGGCAATGAGGTTGGTACCGTGACCGGTGGTCGAGGCTTCGGCGATGTGGCGTACCGGCGCATATTCAGTGGCGGTGTAATACTCGGTGATGACCACCATGGCTGCGGTGAGTACAAGGCCAACCACGGCGGCGAGATACAGGCTTGTCGCCGAGATCAAGGTGCCGTCATCCATCAGCATGCCATCGCCTATCAGCATCGTCGTCACTGGGTAGAACGCAACCAGGGACACGCCGCCCGCGACCGCAAGGCCACGATACAGGGCGTTCATGATCTTACCGCCCTCACGCGCCGTAACGAAGAAGGAACCGATGATCGAGCCGATGATCGACACCGCGCCGAGCGCCAGCGGATACATGACCGCGCCCGCGCCAGCCTGGCTCGCCATCAGCGCGCCCAGCAGCATGGTGGCGATCAGCGTCACCGCATAGGTTTCGAACAAGTCGGCAGCCATACCCGCGCAGTCGCCCACGTTATCGCCCACGTTGTCGGCGATCACCGCCGGGTTGCGTGGGTCGTCTTCTGGAATGCCGGCTTCGACCTTGCCCACCAGGTCGGCACCGACGTCCGCACCCTTGGTGAAGATGCCGCCGCCGAGACGCGCGAAGATGGAAATCAGTGAACCACCGAATGCGAGGCCGACCAACGCATGAATTGCGTCCATCGACGTCGAGCCCAGCGACATCAGCACGGCGTAATAGCCCGCCACGCCCAGCAGACCCAGCCCCACCACCAGCATGCCGGTAATGGCGCCGCCCTTGAAGGCGATATTCAGCGCTGCATTCAGGCCTTGCGAGGCGGCTTGGGCGGTACGCACGTTAGCGCGAACCGACACGATCATGCCGATGTAGCCGGCCGCGCCTGACAGCAATGCGCCGAGCAGAAAGCCGATCGCGGTATAACCGCCCAGGGCCAGCCACAAAGCGACGAAAAGAGCCGCCCCCACCATGCCGATGGTGGTGTATTGACGGTTGAGATAGGCCATGGCGCCCTGCTGCACCGCCAGCGCGATTTCCTGCATGCGTGCATTGCCCGCTGGCTTCTTCATGATCCAGCCGATTGATATCACGCCATATACCAGCGCCAATATGGCACTGGCCAATACCCATATCATTTGCGATTCCATTCCCGCTTCTCCTTATCGCTACCCTGCACAACACTACAAAGTGGCAGCTTGCGCTGCCGTTCACATTACTTGCCCATTGCCAGACCGCCTTCAAACCGTGTACCCGGTTGAAACCCGAATATCTGGTCGAGCAACAATTCACGGATCAGTTGATCGACCGCGTCCTGGCCATGCTCGCGTTGCACTTCGGACAAAATCAGCTTGGCTGAATTGCCGTTGTAGAAGCCGCCAAAGTCTGCCTGCACCTTGAGCAATTGCCGTGCGCGGTCGAGTGTCATTTTCTGGTTATTTTCCCAATGTCACGATCACAGTACATTATTCTATTTTTATATTCAACTCCTCTAATATTCTACAGCTTGAACGTCGGCAGCTTTTTGTCCACCGCGACGTTCTTCAGCGTCACGTAGACCGGCAGGCCGTCGGCGTATTTCGGATAGTCTTCACCCTGAATCAGCGGAGTCAGATAACGCTTGCACTTGGGCGTAATGCCAAAGCCGTCCTTGGTGATGAAGTCGCGCGGCATGAACTTCTCGACGTTGGCGACATCCTTGAGGTCGGCGACACCGATCTTGTACTTGTAGGGCGCATCGGACAGGCGATCGACCGTCGGCATCACCGAATTGTGGCCCTTGATCGCCAGTTCGACAGCCTTCTTGCCCAGTTCGTAGGCCTGCTTAACGTCGGTCTTCGACGCAATGTGACGCGCTGCACGCTGCAGGTAATCGGCCACCGCCCAATGGAATTTGTGGCCCAGTGCGTCCTTGATCATGTTCGCAACCACCGGGGCGGCGCCGCCCAGCTGGGCATGGCCAAATGCATCGCGGGTCCCCTGCTCGGCGAGGAACTTGCCGTCCGGATAGTGGCAGCCTTCCGACACCACCACGGTGCAATAGCCATGCTTCTTGACATTGGCATCGACTTTCGCAAGGAACTTCTTCTGGTCGAACTCGATCTCGGGGAACAGGATCACCACCGGAATGCCCTGGTCCTCGACCAAGCCACCTGCCGCAGCGATCCAGCCTGCGTGGCGCCCCATCACCTCAAGGACGAACACCTTGGTCGATGTCTTGGCCATCGAGCGGACGTCATAGCTGGCTTCCAGTGTCGACACGGCGATGTATTTCGCGACCGAGCCAAAGCCGGGACAGCAGTCGGTTATCGGCAGGTCGTTGTCGACTGTCTTGGGCACGTGGATCGCCTGGATCGGGTAGCCCATCTGTTCGGACAGCTGGCTGACCTTGAAGCAGGTATCGGCCGAATCGCCGCCGCCGTTATAAAAGAAGTAGCCAATGTTGTGCGCCTTGAACACTTCGATCAGGCGCTCGTATTCGCGCTTGTTGGCTTCCAGCGACTTCAGCTTGAAGCGGCAGGAACCAAATGCACCCGACGGGGTGGAACGCAGTGCGGCAATCGCGGCATCGGTTTCCTTGGTGGTGTCGATCAACTCTTCGGTCAGTGCGCCGATGATGCCGTTTCGTCCGGCGTAGACCTTGCCGATCTTGTCCTTGTTCTTGCGCGCGGTTTCAATCACGCCGCATGCCGACGCGTTGATCACCGCGGTCACGCCGCCGGACTGTGCGTAAAAAGCATTCATTTTCTTCTTCGCCATATCGCTTCTCCTTATCCTTGTTGGGGTTTTCTTCAAAACAAAAAGCCAGCCGCCAGGCTGGCCTGCCTCATTCAACTGTTGCCGGATGCTTCAGTTTCAGCCAGACGCTTGGCCTCTTCGTCCGCCTGCAATTTCAGCAGCGTGGTCACGCAATCACCGATATCGTCATATTCCTCGCGCCCGGTGGAGAAGCGGTCACGGATGCGATAGAAAAACATGCTGCGATACAGTCCGTCACCGGTCTTTGACAACACGAAATGACAGCCGCGCTCGTTCCAGTACAGGCCCGGGCAAAGCGTCAGTTCGCGATCATCGGCATACAGGCGGATTTCAGTTTCCACATCCTGCACATCGATTTCCTTGCCATACCGTTCCTTCACCGCACTGGAAACAATCCAGCGATCGGTGTCAGTCATCGGGGAAATCTTCTGCGGCATAACGTGAAATCTGTCGTATCAGCCCAGTGCAGCAAAAATCGAATCACGGATGCCGTCGACCTTGCCGACACCCGCCACTTTCACATACTTGGGTGCACCGGCTTCGCCGCGTGCTGCCCAGTCGCCGTAGTACTTCACCAGCGGCTCGGTCTGCGCATGATAGACGTCTAGGCGCTTCTTGACGGTATCTTCCTGGTCATCGTCGCGCTGGATCAGGTCTTCGCCGGTGACGTCATCCTTGCCGGCCACGCGGGGCGGATTGAACACGATGTGATAGGTGCGGCCCGACGCCACGTGCACGCGGCGGCCAGACATGCGCTTGACGATTTCTTCGTCGGCGACGTCGATTTCGACCACGAAGTCAATCGGCACACCGGCAGCTTTCATCGCCTCGGCCTGCGGAATGGTGCGCGGGAAGCCGTCAAACAGGTAGCCGTTCTTGCAGTCGGCTTCGGTCAGGCGCGCCTTGACCATGCCGATGATGATGTCGTCCGATACCAGGCCGCCTGCGTCCATGATGGCCTTCGCTTTCATTCCGAGTTCGGTGCCAGCCTTGATCTGGGCGCGCAGCATGTCGCCTGTGGAAATCTGTGGAATGCTGTATTTTTCCTTGATGTAATTGGCTTGTGTGCCCTTGCCTGCACCCGGTCCGCCCAACAGAATCAATCGCATTGTGTATCTCCCTTAGAGTATGAATGTGCCAAACCCCTCTAGCCTAAGGCAAGCGCGATTCCAGCAACACTTAAAATTTTTTATTGGTGGATTCAAGACCCTGCTAAGCGGTCTCGAACAGACGTCGCACCCGCGCCAGGTCTTCAGCCGTATCGACACCGGGTGCCGGCGCGATGGGCGTGATACCGAGACTGATGCGGTGACCGTGCCACAGCACACGCAGCTGCTCGAGCATTTCGTAACGTTCGAGCGGCGAGCGGGTGAGGCTGGCATAAGTGCGCAGGAATCCGACGCGATAGGCATACAGGCCGATATGGCGCAGCGCACCCAGTTCGTGTGGCATCGCCTGCTCCGCCATGAAGGCATCGCGCGGCCAGGGAATGGGGGCACGGCTGAAATACAAGGCATAGCCCGCCTCGTCTGCCACCACCTTGACGACGTTGGGATTGATGAAGTCGGCATGGTCGTGGATCGGATGCGCCAGCGTGGCCATCACCGCGTCGTCGTGCAAGAGCAGTTGCCGTGCGGCTTCGCGGATGAGGCCGGGATCGATCAGCGGTTCGTCGCCCTGGACATTGACCACCAGCGTGTCGTCCGGCCAGCCCAGGGCTTCAGCCACCTCGACCAGACGCTCGGTGCCTGACTGGTGATCCGGCGAGGTCATCATGGCCTGGTAGCCTGCGTCCTCAACCACCTGCTGCACCCTTGCATCGTCAGTGGCCACCACCACCGATTCGGCGCCGGCCTGCAGGGCACGTTCGAGCACGTGCAGCACCATGGGACGCCCCCCGATATCCGCCAGCGGCTTGCCCGGCAGGCGGCTGGACGCGTAACGCGCGGGAATGACGACGCGAAAATGCATTTCAGCCCTGGCCGTGGATTTCGTCAGGGCTCAGCGCACGCGCCTCTTCCGGCAACATCACCGGGATGTCGTCTCGGATGGGATAGGCGATCCGGCAGGCCTTGCACACCAGTTCATGGTCGGACTTTTTCCACTCAAGCGGACCTTTGCAGACCGGGCACACAAGGATTTCAAGGAGTTTGGGGTTCATCAATCGGGTTCCTGTCATTCAAAAACGTGTCAGCCGTTTCGGGCTGTTGCGACTTGCTTCGATAAAGGTGGATATCGGCAACCGACAGCAGGGTCACCAGGTCGTGGCCGTCGCGTGGGGCATGGCTCACGCCAAGGCTGACGGCCATCGGCAGCCCGTTGCTTTGGCTCCAGGCTGCTGCCCGCGCGTCGATGCGTTTGAAAATCTTCTGGACGTCACTGTCAGTATGGGGCGGCAGGAGCGCGACAAACTCGTCGCCTCCCCAACGGCCGCACATGTCGGTGTCGGCCGATTCCCTGAAAATCAGCGCGAACTCGGCCAGCACGCGGTCGCCCGCGCCATGACCATAGCGGTCATTGACCGTCTTGAACTGATCCAGGTCGGCAAACAGCACGGTGGCCGGCACGCCCGTATTGGCCTTGTCGAACAGATTATCCGCCGCCGCCAGCAGGCCATGGCGATTGAGCAAGCCAGTCAGGGCGTCGAAGCGGCTGCGGTAATCGAGTTGACGGCGCTGCCCTTCGATACGCCCCATCAGGATGTAGGCGTAGGTGGCAAGCGTGACCCAGAACACGCCGAAAAACACATCTTCCGCGGTGACTTCGAATCCACCCAGACGGTAGCGGAAAGCAAAGGAAACCGTCATCGCAAGGAAGGCCCCTCCCATCACTTCGGCAAACAAGGCCATGCCATATCGCATGCCGTTTCCCAGCAACACCATCAGAAACGCCAGTGCAGAAGGGGGAATCGGATTGGGATCGTGAATTACGCACAGGGCCACGATCAGCAGATCGGCAACCATCGCGCTGCGGATCTTCAGCAGGCTGAGACGCTGCAGCGCCATGCGGAAAAACATGGTGTTGACGAGGAAATAGACCGCCAGCGCGATCAGAAGTTGATCGACGCTGAGCAGCACCGGTGGCACCGACTCCAGCGTCGAGAAATAGATGACTGCCAGCGCAAAAAACAGATAGCGGGTAAAGAACTGGGTGACGATGTCGGAACGTTCGGGGACCCAGAAACCGGTTTCCCCGGTTTCGGCCTCCCATCGAACCGGGTGGCGACGGTCGTCCCAACCAGCGTATTGCTTGCCCATTGCCCCCCCTTGTTGCGTACGTTGTGAACGTCGTTATAGTTTGATGCGCGTGTCCAGCCAGTCAATGAATCCGGCTTCGGGGGCCACGTCGAGTTCTACCGCCCACCAGTTGGCGCCCGCAAACGGCAGACATTTTACCGCGTCTTTCTCGGTCATCAGCAGCGCGCCTTCAGTTGGCAGTTCGTGTGCCTGAAAAACATGGTGGTCATCGAAGGCACGCGGGCTGAACTGGACCCCCTTCGCCGCCAGCATATCGAAGAAGCCCTGCGGGTGGCCGATTCCGGTCACGGCCAGCCAGTCGTGCGGTGGCAAATCAGCCAAGGTCTTTTTCTCAAGGGGCGACTGCAAACGATAGGCCTGCCCGGCGGTGTAGTCAGCGCGCCAGCCGGTGGGCGCCAGCGCGCGGGGCTGCGCAGCCCCGCGCACCACCTGGACGACGGCATCCACGCTGTGCAATCGGCTGCGGGGTTCCCGCAATGGACCGGCAGGCATCAGGAAACCATTCCCCAGCCCGGTGGATGCATCGATGACGGCCAGTTCGACATCCCGCCTGAGACGGTAATGCTGCAAGCCATCGTCGGCGACAATCATGTCCACCCCGGGATGGCGCGACAGCAGGGTGCGGGCCGCAGCCACCCGATCACGTCCCACAACCACCGGGGCATCGGTTTTGATCCGGATCAGCAAGGGCTCGTCACCGACAACGGAAGGCTCACTATCCGGTTGCACGTCGACACAGCCCCGCGCCGTGCCGCCATAGCCCCGGCTGATCACCCCGGGGCGATAGCCTTGCTCACGCAGCCGGTTCACCAGCCAGATGGTCAGCGGGGTTTTGCCGCTGCCGCCGACCGTGATATTGCCCACGATGATGACCGGTACGCCGACCGAGACGGAAGCCAGCCAGCCGCGCCGAAACGCCAGTCTGCGCAGCGCTGACACGGCCGCGAAGCAACCGGCCAACGGCGCGAGCAGCAACGTGAGCACGCCGGTGCGCGCCCAGATTGGCTGTATGGATACCACGGAGGAGCCCCTTATGGAGCCGTTTGCGTGGCGAAGGTAATTCGGGAAAGGCCCACCCGGCGCGCCGCTTCCATTACGTTCACCACCGACTGATGTGCAGCACGCGCGTCGGCGTTAATCACCACCACCGGCTCGGTCTTGTTGGCTGCGGCCTGCTTCAGCGCCTCGACCAGTTTGTCGACCGACACTTCGCCGACAGGGGTGTTATCGATCTGGTAGCGGCCATTTTCAGCGACCGCCACTTCAATCTGCTTGGGGGGATTGGGTGTCTGTTCGGCGCTGCTGGTCGGCAGGTTGATCTTGAGTTCGGCGAAACGCGCATAAGTCGTCGTCACCGCAAGAAAAATCACGATGACGAGCAGAATATCGATGAACGGAATCAGGTTGATTTCCGGATAGTCTTCGCGGCGGCCTCGACGGAAATTCATGGCTTACTTCCGGTCACCGTGGACGATCTCCACCAGCTTGATCGCCTGCTGTTCCATGTCGACCACCAGCGATTCCACCTTGGCGCGGAAAAAGCGATAAAAAATCATCGCAGGAATCGCCACGATCAGGCCAAACGCCGTGTTGTACAAGGCGATTGAGATCCCGTGCGCCAGCTGGCCGGGGTTGGTGCCGCCCGCGGTCTGCGCGCCAAAGATCTCGATCATGCCGATGACCGTTCCCAGCAGCCCCAATAAAGGCGCCATGCTGGCGATAGTGCCAAGCGAAGTCAGGAAGCGGTCGAGTTCGTGGGTCACGGCGCGTCCGGATTCCTCGATGGACTCTTTCATCACTTCGCGCGAGTTGTGGGCGTTCTTCAGGGCAGTCGCAAACAGGCGACCCAGCGGGGAACCCTCAGCTAGCCGGGTGACCAGCTCCTGGGTCACGCCACGTTCCTGATAGCCCTTGATCGTTTCCAGCAACAGGTTGGCAGGCGCCACTTCCTGGCTCCGCAAGCTGTAGGCACGTTCAATGATGATGGCCACGGCGACGACAGACGCCAGTATCAACGGCCAGATCGGCCAACCGGCCGCCTCAATAATGGCAAGCACTCGATCCCACTCCAAGTTGAAAACAACAGACGAAATGTAGCGCCCGCGGGCGGGTTTGGGCAAGCACCAATTCAGTCGGGGAATTTTTCAAGGCGGTGGCGAGTTCTCCACAATAGGTGTGGATAAGTCTGTGTGAAAGTGCCTGGCGCGTACCCTAACCACCCGCCCACAAAGGGAAAACGGATTTGGCCCAAAAAGTAGCCAATTCACTTAACCCTATAATTTCAATGAGTTATAAAAACATGTCTGCCGTCAATAGGGTTTAGCAAGTTTTTTTGCAGATTGAAGACAGCTGTGCATGAACCTCATCTCGCGTGAACCCGGTATCCTGTTTTCCATGGATTTTCTGGAAGATCAACCCGATAGCACCTCAGGCCTGCCGGTACTCACCGTGAGCGAACTCAACCGCATGGCGCGCCGCGCCCTGGAGTCCCAGTTGCCACTGCTGTGGGTGGAAGGCGAGGTCTCCAACTTCATGCGGGCCGCGTCCGGTCATTGGTATTTTTCACTGAAGGATGCCGGTGCCCAGGTACGCTGTGTGATGTTTCGCGGCCGCAACCAGTTTGTCGAGTTCACGCCTGCCAATGGCGACCACATCGAAATCCGCGCGTTACCCTCGTTGTACGAGGCGCGTGGCGAATTTCAGCTGGGTGCCGAAGCTATCCGCCGCGCCGGCGCAGGGCGCTTGTACGAGGCCTTCCTCAAGCTGAAAGCCCGACTGGAAGCCGAGGGCCTGTTCGATCCGCTTAGAAAGCGCGCCCTGCCCCGCTTTCCACACCGAATTGGCATCATAACCTCACCGCAAGCTGCCGCGCTGCACGACGTACTGACCGCGCTGCGGCGGCGCATGCCCGGTGTGCCCGTCGTGCTCTATCCCACGCCGGTACAGGGCAGCGGGGCAGCGACACAGATCGCCGCTGCACTCCGCACTGCAGGCGCGCGCGCCGAATGCGACGTACTGCTGCTATGCCGAGGCGGCGGATCGCTGGAGGACTTGTGGTCATTCAACGACGAAGCCGTGGTGCGCGCAATTGTCGCCAGCCCGATGCCGGTGGTGAGCGGCGTCGGCCATGAAACCGACTTCACCCTGGCCGACTTTGCCGCCGACCTGCGCGCGCCCACTCCAACGGCGGCGGCCGAACTCGCCAGTCCGGTGCGCGAGGAGTTGCTGCTGCAACTGGCGCAATTGTCCCGCCAACTCCAGCATCATCTCGTCCGCAAGCAGCGGGGCGAGTCGCAGCGGCTGGATTACCTGGCGCGGCGGTTGGTTCACCCCGCCGAACAATTGCGCCGCCAGCACATCGAGCTGGACCGGCTGACCCAACGTCTGCACGCCGCCAGCCGCGCCCGGCTGACGCAGAAGCAGCTACGACTTGCCCAACTGCGTCAGCGGCTGGCTACGCCGCTGCATATCGTTCAGCGCGAGCAGCAAGGGCTGGATGCGCTTGCCGGACGCGCCCTGCGTGCCATTCAAAGCGGGTTCGTGCAGCGCCGGCTGAATATGGCGCGCTTCACCAGCAATCTTGCCCACCTCAATCCCGAGGGCGTGCTGGCGCGCGGCTACAGCATTGTCCAACTGCAGAGCGGCGCCGTCGTGCAGGACAGTGCTGCACTCAATGTGGGTGATGCGCTCGACATCCGTCTGCATCGCGGGAAAGTTCGCGCCACGGTCAAGTCGACAGGCCCGGATTGAGTCACTTCGCCCGCAAATGCGCGGCGACCTGTGACGAAGCCTGCCCGTCCAGATCGTCCGCCAAAGCATCCAGCACGACAGCACCGGGCCACGAGCGAAGCCAGGTCATCTGACGCTTGGCAAGCTGGCGCGTAGCGGCAATACCCTGCTCCCGCAAGGCCTTCAAATCGATTGCGCCGTCAAGACAGGCCCACGCCTGCCGATAGCCCACCGCACGCATCGCGGGCAGCTCAGGGGTGAGTGCATAGGCCTGGCGCAACGACCTGACTTCGTCGAGCAAGCCTTCGTCGAGCATGGCGTCAAAACGATCGGCGATGCGCTGATGTAGCACGCTCCGGTCGGACGGGATCAGGGCGAGTTGCAGCACCCGATACGGCAGCGAGGATTGCGCCTGGTCGAGCAGCGACGACATGGGCACCCCGGCGAGCTGGCAGATTTCCAGCGCACGGCCGATCCGCTGCGAGTCGTTCGGCGCCAGACGCGCGGCGGTGACCGGATCGACCCGCGCCAGGTCGGCATGGAGCGCAGGCCAGCCGCGGCTGGCTGCATCCTGCTCCAGCTTGTGCCGCAGCACAGGATCGGCACGCGGCAAGTCATCCAGACCTGTCAGCAGCGCCCGGAAATACAACATGGTGCCGCCAGCCAGAAGCGGCACCTTGCCGCGCGCGACAATGTCGGCCATCAAGCGCTGCGCATCGATGCAAAACGCCGCCGCCGAATAGGAGTCGGTGGGATCGCGAATATCCAGCAGATGATGCGGCGCCCGCGCCAGCGTGGCAGCGTCGGGCTTGGCGGTGCCGATGGTCATGTCGCGATACACCAGCGCCGAATCAACGCTGATGATTTCGAGCGGGAGGCGTTCGACCAGGCTGACCGCAAGCGCAGTCTTGCCGGAGGCCGTTGGCCCCATCAGGAAGATGGCAGGGGGATGCGTGGGGACAGACATGGACAGCGATTATCCCCCAGCTTGGGCTGAGGTGCGGAGGGTGGGATCGCCCACAAAAAAAGCGGCAGATTTAGATTTCCCCGCCGCTTTTCGCTCGGCCCGATCAATACCTATCAGGTGGTGACGTACGCCTCCTTGGACTTTCTTGCCGCTTCAGCCTCCTCTTCACCGTAGGCCTTGCCGGACCACAGCATTTCGTAGGCGATTTCCTCGTTGCCGTTTTCACACAGGTCCAGCACTTTCTGGAACAGCGGCTGAAAAGTGTCTGACTTGTGCGACTTCTCGTGATTATCGAAGGTCGTCCAGAAAGTCACAATCAGCGCCTCTTTGCCCTTCATCGGGCTTTCGACCGCTTGGCCGATTGTCGAGCCCTCGTTGGACACGGCACCCGAGTTCAGCGCGACAAAGCCACCGACAAAGCCAGTATCCGAATGATAGGTTTTGACGTTCTCGCAAAGATACGCCACGCGTTCCTGCAGGTCGTCCACGGTAAATTCCGGCTTCAGAACCACACGGTTCACGGTCACGACACCGTCGGTCGGAAAATTGGCAATCAGTCCACTCATGGTTATCTCCTGTTGGTAAGGCAAAATCAGGGTTCCCAGTGTATATACCTGAGTATATTAGTCAAGCATTATATTCATTCGGCTGATCGAGGCATCCAATTCCTCTATGCCTAAACGGGGTGATATTCACGCTTGTTATCAATGCCTTAAGCACCCAACCCAAGCGGCTCAGAGGTAGCTTTTTTGCGCGCTGCGCATGCCAGGACGCTTCTTCATGATGACCACGCCTTTGGCCACGTCAAAATCGGCGACCGGAATGTTGGGATACAAGGGGTTGAGGGGCTTCAGCATCCAACCGTCCTCATGCTTCACGATCTGCCGGAAAATGTATTCGTCGTTCACGAACGCAACCACGTAAGAGCCATCCTTGACCAGCCCTGACGGTTCGACCACGATGATTTCCCCCTCCTCGAATTCCGGCATCATCGAATCCCCCAGCACCATCAGCGCATAAGGCTCGGCGCTGGCGCAATTGCTGGCTTCATTGACTTCCTGGATCGGAATGGTCTTGCGTTCTGTACGATCGTTCATGAAGCCCTCGCTTAAACTTGACTAATTAACTCAAGATTATAACCAAAAGGGCGCCAGTCAGAATTTACAGCGGCGCACAATCAGCGACCTCGCATGAACATCCCATCGAGTTCCCTGAGGCTGACCTGAAACCAGGTGGGACGGCCATGGTTGCACTGCCCGGCACGTTCGGTCGCCTCCATCTCGCGCAGCAAGGCGTTCATCTCCGGCACGGTCAGATGCCGGTTGGCACGCACCGCGCCGTGGCAGGCCAGCGTCGCCAGCAGTTCGTTGCGGCGTTCGGCCAGCAGTCTGGCCATACCGAATTCGGCGATTTCGCGCAGCACGGCACGCGTCAACTCGACCGGATCGGCCGCCTTCAGCAACCATGGCACCGAGCGTACGGCCACTGATGTCGGCGAACTGATCGACAACTCGAAGCCGATTTCGCGCAAATCTTCCAGATGCGGGGAAATCTCGGCCACGTCGCGCGCATCCACTGTCAGCGCAACCGGAATCAGCAGGGTTTGCGCGGGGACCGATCGGGCATCGAGCGCGGCCTTCAGCTTTTCATAGACTACGCGTTCGTGCGCGGCATGCATGTCGACCAGCACCAGCCCCTGCGCGTTCTGCGCCAGCACATAAACCCCGTGCAGCTGCGCCAGCGCATAGCCCAACGGAGGCGCATCACCCTGACCCGCCTCGGGCAAGGTTTGCGCTGCAGCTACCTCCACTGGGTCCTGATTCCCGAATCCAGCCCCCTGATCGCCAAGCGGCGCATAAAACGCCATCGCCTCGTTCACCTGCAAGGGCATGCGCCCCTGCTGTGGAATCGCATACGAAGCGTGCGGTGTTTCGTGCATACCACTGCCGGCGACGCCTGCGCCTGCTTCGACCGGGGCCGCTAGCAGGCGTTCGACCGCATGAAACAGAAACTGGTGCACGCCGCGGCTGTCGCGAAAGCGGATTTCGGTCTTGGAAGGGTGCACGTTCACGTCCACCCCGTCCGGCGGCAAACTGATAAACAGGCAATACGCTGGATTCAACTGATGATGCAGGACGTCGCGGTAGGCTTCTTTCAGAGCGTGGATGATCAGCTTGTCGCGCACGTAGCGGCCGTTGACGAACACGTGCTGACTGTCGCGGCTGGCCGTCGCGGCGCCAGGGCGAATCACCCAGCCGGATACACGTAACACTCCGGCGGCGGTATCAACCGCAATCGTATTGCGCTCGAACGCCTCGCCCAGCACCTGGCGCACCCGCGAATGGGCCGGCTCGGCATTCAGGCGAAGCTGCACCCGGCCGTTGTGGGTCAAGGTGAAGGCCGTGCCGGGGTTGGCCAGTGCCAGTCGCCGCACGGTTTCGGCGCAGTGAGCGTATTCGGTAGCGTCGGTCTTGAGAAACTTGCGCCGCGCCGGCGTATTGAAGAACAGGTCCCGGATATCGATCGACGTGCCGGTTGCGCGCGCTGCCGGCGCGGGTAAGTCCAAGTGTCCACCCTCGACCCGAACCGTCCAGGCATGCTCGGCCTCCTCGCTGCGGCTGGTGAGCTGGACTCGCGCAATCGCGGCAATCGACGCCAGCGCCTCGCCGCGAAACCCCAGGCTCGCGACCTGTTCCAGATCGGCCAGGCTGGCGATCTTGCTGGTGGCGTGGCGGGTCAGCGCGAGCGCAAGTTCGTCGCGCGGGATGCCTGCACCGTTGTCGCTCACCCGGATGCGCTTGATGCCGCCCTGCTCCAGTTCAACCTGGATATCGGTTGCACCCGCGTCAAGGCTGTTTTCCAGGATTTCCTTCAGGGCCGCAGCCGGGCGCTCGACCACCTCGCCCGCGGCGATCTGCGAAACCAGCACATCAGGCAGGACACGTATGGCCACGACTAGCCCGCGAATGGCACGCCGCGCCGTGCCGCCATGGCGCGGCCCAGCCTATCGATCTCGGCAGCACCGAGCACCCGGTGCGCCAGCGGCAGCACATGGGTGTTTTCGAATTCGAGATGGCTGCGATTGAGGGCGATGAAGCGGTGCGCGATGCCGACTTCCAGCCTGGTCGCCGCACCCGACTCGATCTGCTGCAAGAATATCCGAAGCCGTCGCCACAATAGCGCCAGTTCGTCGTGTTCAAGGGTCAGCGTTTCAACGAGGTCGCAGGCACCGGGCGCATCGAGCTGTTCCAGCAGGGGGAACAGGTTGCGTTCTTCATCGTCGTGATGATGCACCGCCTCAGTATCGAAGTAGGTCAGCACCGCGCGTGCGGCCTGCTGCGCCTGGGTGTCCGCTCCATGCAAGGGCAGATGCGCCAGCAATTTGTCCAGCGTGTCGCACTGTCTGGCAATACGGCTGTGGCATGCCTCCAGCACCTCTAGCGGCCGCTCAAACCCCGGGGCCGCCGTGCCCATCAAACTGGCGGTCATGGATAGCGCGTCAGCCGGGACGGCGCAGTCAGCGGATGCTTATCGAAATAGGATTTGACACCCTTGACGATGGCGTTGGCCATCTTGTCCTGATAATCGGCATCGTTCAGGCGCTTTTCCTCTTCCGGATTGGAGATGAATGCAGTTTCGATCAGGATGGAGGGAATATCCGGCGACTTCAGCACCGCAAAGCCCGCCTGTTCGACGTGCGCCTTGTGCAGCGTGTTGACTCTCCCGATTTCCTTCAGGACGGCGTGTCCCAGCTTGAGGCTGTCATTGATCGTCGCCGTTTGCGACAAGTCGATCAGGGTGCGTTTGAGGAAAGGATCCTTGACGTCGATATTGACGCCTCCGACCAGGTCGGCCTCGTTTTCCTTCTTGGCCAGCCAGCGCGCGGCAACCGAGGTTGCCCCGTTTTCGGACAAGGCAAACACCGAGGAACCGCGTGCATGCGGCTTGATGAAGGCATCGGCATGGATCGACAGGAACAGGTCGGCTTTCACCGCGCGTGCCTTGTTGACCCGCTGCACCAGCGGCACAAAATAATCGCCGTCGCGGACCAGTACGGCACGCATGTTGTCCTGCGCATCGATTTTCTGCTTGAGCCTTTTGGCCAGCGCCAGGGTGATGTCCTTTTCGCGCGAGCCGCTGGCGCCAATCGCGCCCGGATCCTCGCCGCCATGTCCAGCATCGATCGCCACGGTAATCAGCCTTGCATACTGCGGCACACCAGACTTGCCCGGCCTGGTTTCAGCAGCAGCGGGTGTCGACGGTGACGCCGCGGTAGTGGTTGCCTGTTCAGGATAGAGGTCGACCACCAGCCGGTGACCGTATTGCCCCAATGGCTGCAGCTGGAAAACGGAAGGCTTGACGGGTGCCTTGAGGTCGAGCACCAGACGCATGACACCCGGCCGATTCACACCGATCCGGATCGCGCTGATATAGGGATCCTCCGCAGTCAGTTGCCCGACCAATTCATCAAG
The DNA here is from genome assembly GCA_046484355.1 of Thiobacillus sp. Classification (GTDB taxonomy): domain Bacteria; phylum Pseudomonadota; class Gammaproteobacteria; order Burkholderiales; family Thiobacillaceae; genus Thiobacillus. The sequence continues at coordinate 15,009 of JAWOJD010000022.1, read as the reverse complement.
CGCGGCACCCGCGTCCACCCCGCTGAGATCGATGACCAGCCGATCCGGGTTCGTCAGGGTGAAATATTTGTGGACGACAGGATGGGCCGCTTCCAGGGTAATGCGCGTGTAGTCGGGCGACGGCCAGAGACGGGTCGCGGAAAGCTGCAGCGCCTGGGCCCAGCCCGACGCCAGCAAACCGAATAACAGGAAAACGTTCAGCAGTGCGTGCAACTTGTCTCCAGATAATGTGCGCCGCGCGGGCTTGTGGCTTCGCATTCGATCTCGCGCGCGTCGTCCGTTATGGTCAGCCGGATGATCACATCCGGCGACGGCAGCCATCCCGCTGCCTTGTCCGGCCACTCGATCAAACTTACCGCCTGACCATCCGCCGCATCGCGAAACCCCGCATCCAGCCATTCGCGTGGATCATGCATACGATACAGGTCATAGTGATATAGCTCAAATGCGGGCAAGCTGTAGGTTTCGGCCAGGGTATAGGTCGGACTCCTCACCCGGCCCGCATGACCCAGCGCCCGCAACAACCCGCGCACCAGCGTCGTCTTGCCCGCGCCCAGGTCGCCCTCGAGGTAGAACGTCATCCCCGGCTTCAGTTCCCGCGCCAGCTGCGCGCCGTATGCCAGCGTCGCCGCTTCGTCGGCCAGATGGCAGCGGCATCGCACGGTATGATCGTCTGTATGCATGAACGGGATTTAACGCAGTTGGCGGTTCAAATCAAGCAATGGGGGCACGCGCTCGGCTTTGCCGCGGTGGGTATCGCAGATGTGGAGCTGGGCGCTGCCGAAGCAGGTTTGCAGGCGTGGCTGGCACAGGGGTTTCATGGCGAGATGGATTATATGGCGGCGCACGGCACCAAGCGCAGCCGCCCCGCCGAACTGGTGCCCGGCACCCTGCGCATCATCAGCGCACGGCTCGACTATTTTCCGCCTGCGTCCACCGACCCGTTCGCCGTGCTGGCCGACCCCGACGTCGCCTATGTGTCCCGCTACGCGTTGGGACGCGATTATCACAAAGTGCTGCGCAACCGCCTGCAAACCCTGGCGGAACGGATTGGCCGCGAAGTGGGCGACCATCATTTCCGCGTATTCACCGACAGCGCACCCGTGTTGGAAGTTGAACTGGCCGCAAAATCAGGCCTTGGCTGGCGCGGCAAACATACCTTGCTATTGAACCGGCAACATGGCTCGTGGTTCTTTCTCGGCGAAATCTATACCGACCTGCCTTTGCCGCTGGATACACCCGAAGCCAGCCACTGCGGCACCTGCCAGGCCTGCATCAACATCTGTCCCACCCAGGCCATCGTCGCGCCCTACTCGGTCGATGCCCGGCGCTGCATTTCCTACCTCACCATCGAACTCAAGGGCAGCATTCCCATCGAGTTGCGCCCGCTGCTGGGGAACCGCATTTATGGCTGCGACGACTGCCAGCTCACATGCCCCTGGAACCGCTTTGCACAGACCGCCGCCCTGCCGGATTTCAATGTCCGCAACGGACTCGACAGCGCGCGACTCTCGGAATTGTTTGCCTGGAGCGAAGCAGACTTCAACGAGCGGCTGGCAGGCTCGCCGATTCGCCGCATCGGCCACACGCGCTGGCTGCGCAACATTGCCGTCGCCCTGGGCAATGCGTCGCCCTCGGCTGCAATCGATTCTGCACTGGGTACCCGCTTGAATCATCCAAGCGAAAACGTACGCGAGCATGTAGCCTGGGCGCTATCCCGCCAACACCCCGTTTAAGTCGCCTTCAGCTCCTGCCGGGCGTGACGGATCACCGAGCTGCCAGAAGTCAGCGCCAATCCTGCCAGCACCAGCGCCACTGCAATATCCGGCCAGCCGTGCGCAGTGACCCACACGCCGCCCGCCGCCGCCATTACCGCCAGATTGCCCAATGCATCGTTGCGTGAGCACAGCCACACCGAGCGCGCCTGCGCATCGCCCTGACGATGAGCAAACAGCAGTACCGCCACCCCGACATTCACCACCAGCGCCAACAGACTCACCCAGCCCATGATGAACGGCTCCGGCACCACGCCGGCCGACCACTGCCAGGCGGACTTGCCGAGCACGAACACGCCGTAGCCGACCATCAGCCAGCCCTTCCACAGCGCGGTGCGCGAACGCCACACCGGCGCCAGTCCTAGCACGAACAGCGCGACACCATAGTTGATCGCGTCACCCAGGAAGTCGACCGCGTCGGCCAACAACGACACTGACTGCGCCGCAAAGCTCGCGACGAGCTCGACACCGAACATTAGCGCGTTCAGCACCAGCGCAATCCATAGTGCGCGCCGGTAACGCGGATCGGGCAACGCAACGTTGCATACCGAATCGCAGCCGCAACCGCTCATGGGATGCACCGTGCTTTGAAGTCCTGCGGGTAAAATGCCGTCTTTCTCATTCCGCCATCTTGCCACCCATGCCCACGAACGCACATTCCCCCATCGGCGTATTCGATTCCGGCATCGGCGGGCTGACTGTGGTGCGCGCCCTGATGGAGCGCCTGCCCTACGAGAACATTGTTTATTTTGGCGATACCGCGCGCGTCCCCTACGGCGTGAAATCGGTCGAAACCATTGCCCACTACACCACCCAGATTGCGCAGTTCCTTCTTGAACAGGACGTCAAGCTGCTGGTCATCGCCTGCAACACGATGGCAGCGGTGGCCTCGCAAGTGGTCAAGGATTTGTCGCCTGTGCCGGTGCTGGATGTGATCGAAGCCGGCGCGCTGTCGGCACGCGGCGGCAAGCGCATCGGCGTCATCGGCACCCCCACCACCATCAACAGCAACACCTACGCGCGCGCCATCCACGACCATTCGCCCGACTCCCGCATCCATTCGCAGGCCTGTGCACTGTTCGTGCCGCTGGTGGAGGAAGGTTGGCTCGACCACGAAGTCACCCGTCTGACTGCGCAGGATTATCTGAAACCCTTGCTGGCCGAGCACATCGACACCTTGGTGCTCGGCTGCACGCACTACCCGCTCTTGAAGCCGCTGCTGCGTCAGGTCGTCGGCGACGGCGTCAACCTGGTCGATTCCGCCGAAGCCATGGCCGAACAGGTCGCCGCGCTTCTGGCCAACAAGAAACTGGCCAACCCCGGTCCTGCCCAGCCGCGCTACGATTTCTACGTCACCGACGTGCCGCTGCGCTTCCAGACCATCGGCGAACGCTTTCTGGGCCGCACGCTTAACAACGTGCATGTGGTGAAGTGGTAAGCGCAAGCCCACAGACATGATTCGGGTCAACGCCCAGATCGCGCTCGACGAGCGCGAAATCCAGGAAGACTTCGTGCGCGCATCGGGCCCCGGCGGGCAAAACGTCAACAAGGTATCCACTGCCGTTCAGCTGCGCTTCGACGTCGCCCGCTCGCCCTCGCTACCCGACCCGGTGCGCGCCCGTCTCATTGCCCTGGCCGGCCGCCGCCTCACCCAGGACGGTGTGCTGATCCTCTTAGCCGAACGTTATCGCAGCCAGCGGCGCAACCGCGACGATGCGCTGGAACGGCTGATTGAGTTGATCCGCGAAGCCTGCGAAGTGGACAAGCCGCGTCGCCCGACCCGCCCGACCCTGGCATCCGGGAAACGCCGGCTCGACAGCAAGCAGCGGCGTGGAGAAATCAAGAAGCTGCGCACCGCGAAACCCGGGACGGATAGCTGACCGCCGCCCGATTCATGGTGGGCAGACCGCGTCACAGAATCGACGGACTTCGCGCTTGCCGAGTTCGCCGTCCAGCGTGAAATCGACGAGCGGCCGCTTGAAGGCTCTGAGACTGATGAAGCGGAACAGGCTTTCCATCTCGCCGAAAAAGAAGAACGGGTGGTAATTGCTGAAGACCGCCATGCGGTCGACGACCGTCGCGCCCAGCGCACGCAAACGCGATTCCAGCGGATCGAACAGCATCTCCAGTTCGAAGACCTTAAGCGGCGGACCACAGAAAGTCGCGAACGGCGCCACCCGCTTGCCTTGCAGTCCGCTTGCCGTTTTCAGCCAGCGGGCCACCGGAAACGAGAGGAAGAGCCACTTCGGCGTGCCGAGCAGCACCAGGTCGTAGGCGGACACGTCCGGGATGGCCAGCGGCCGGAGCGCCTGCTCCTGCTGGTGGTAGACCCGATGCCAGACACGGCGGAACCGCGCACTTAGGAGATAGACGGGTAGCAAGGGCAACAACGGCAGCAGCGGAACCGACAGCAGCCACTTGTTCCAGTCGCGTTCAACCCGGATGGTCTCGGTATCGACGGCGTAACCGCGCTGGCGGATTTCGGCTGCCAGAACTTCTGCCAGCCTGGCGGTGTGCCCCGTGCGCGAGTAGTGGACAATCAGGGCACGGGGATGGTGTTTAATGCATCTGGCAGCATTCAGCCCGTTTCAGCCGAACGTCAGCCCCATCGCCTCGCGCACGTCACGCATGGTGTCGCGCGCCAGTTCCTGTGCTTTCTCGCTGCCGTCGGCGAGGATGTTGCGCACCTGGTCGGGGTTGTCCTCGTAGTACTGCGCGCGTTCGCGGATCGGGGCGAGTTCACGCAGCACGGCGTCGATCACCGGCTGCTTGCATTCGATGCAGCCGATACCGGCACTGGTGCAACCCGCCGTCGCCCACTGCCGCACGCCGTCATCGGAATACACCAGGTGGAACTGCCACACCGGACAATTGGCCGGGTTGCCGGGGTCAGTCCGGCGCACGCGCGCAGGGTCGGTCGGCATGGTTCGGATTTTCTTGCTGACCACGTCCGGATCTTCGCGCAGGGCAATCGTGTTGTTGTAGGACTTGGACATCTTCTGCCCATCCAGCCCCGGCATCTTCGATGCAGCGGTCAGCAGGGAATCGGGCTCGGCGAGAATCATCTTGCCGGAACCTTCAAGGTAGCCGTACAGCCGTTCGCGGTCGTTGAGCGAGAGGTTCTGGGCGTCGTTCAACAGCGCCTGAGCCGATTCCAGTGCTTCGCTGTCGCCCTGCTCCTGATAGGCGGTGCGGCATTCCTCGTATAGCCGGGCCTTTTTCGAACCGAGCTTCTTGACGGCAGCACGCGCCTTGTCTTCGAACCCAGGCTCGCGGCCATACAGGTGATTGAAGCGGCGGCAGATTTCGCGGGTGAACTCGATGTGCGGCACCTGATCCTCACCCACCGGCACCAGGTTGGCACGATAGATCAAAATGTCGGCGCTCTGCAGCAGCGGATATCCCAGAAAGCCATACGTCGACAGGTCTTTTTCGCTGAGCTTTTCCTGCTGATCCTTGTAGGTGGGCACGCGTTCTAGCCAGCCCAGCGGCGTCATCATCGACAGCAGCAGATGCAGTTCGGCATGCTCGATCACGCGCGACTGCACGAACAGGGTCGCCTGCGCCGGGTCGACGCCCGCCGCGAGCCAGTCCACCACCATGTCGCGCACGTTCTGCTCGATCACCTGGGGCGTGTCGTAGTGCGTGGTCAGTGCATGCCAGTCGGCAACGAAAAACAGGCACTGGTATTCGTTCTGCAGTTGCAGCCAGTTTTTGAGCACACCGTGGTAGTGGCCAAGGTGCAGGCGCCCGGTGGGACGCATGCCGGAAAGAACGCGGTCGGAATACATGGTCGAGTAGTCTGGGTCAGGTATCAGGAAAGGACGATCTGGATCAGGCCAAGCAATTGTGCAGGATCGAGGCCGGTGACAAATGCGGTCAGTCCGATGAACAGACTGATCAGCGGCCACAGGATGGTGCCGAGGATACCGGTGAACAGCAGGCCAAGCAAAATGAACAGGCCATACGGCTCCAGCTGGGCAAAGCGGGCCGCGGCCGGATACGGCAACAGGCTGACGGCGATGCGGCCGCCATCGAGCGGCGGCAGCGGGATGAGGTTCAAGGCCATCAGGATGACATTGATGAATACGCCGGCTGCGCCCATCAGCATCAGCGGGGCTGAAGCAAAGCCGCTGCCCAGGGCATGCCCCAGCTGGATCATCAACGCCCAGAAAACAGCCATCACAAAGTTCATGCCGGGCCCGGCGGCTGCCACCCACAGCATGTCCTTCTTGGGGCGGCGCAAACGGGAAAAGTTGACCGGAACCGGCTTGGCCCAGCCAAACAGGATGGCGCCACCGCCCAGCAGCTTGCTGGTCAGCAGAATCACCAGAGGGACGAGGATGGTGCCGACCGGATCGATGTGCTTGAGCGGGTTGAGCGTGATGCGCCCGGCCGCTGCTGCGGTCATGTCGCCGAAGTAGCGCGCCACGTAACCGTGTGCCGCTTCGTGCAGGGTGATGGCATAAATCACTGGCAACGCGAACACCGCGATTTTCTGGATCAGGGTGAGTTCCATCTCAGAACTCGAAATCCGACGTGTCGCCCTTGCCGTAGCGCAGGATGACCGGCGTGTCGGTGGTCAGGTCGACCACGGTGGTCGCCGTGAGGCCGCAGGCGCCGCCGTCGATGACCAGATCGACCTGATGTTCCAGCCGTTCACGGATTTCCCACGGTTCGGTCATCGGCACGTCTTCGCCATGCAGCAGCAGTGTAGACGACAGGATGGGTTCGCCCAGTTCGGCCAGCAGAGCCTGGGTGACGGGGTGCGCGGGCACCCGCAGGCCGATGGTGTCGTGCTTTTTGTGCAGCAAGCGCTTCGGCACTTCGCGCGTGCCGCGCAGGATGAACGTGTAGGCGCCCGGTGTGTGGGCTTTCAGAAAGCGGAATTGCGCATTGTCCACCTGCGCATAACGCCCCAGCTCGGACAAATCGCTGCAAACCAGCGTGAGATCGTGCGCGCCGTCGAGCCCGCGCACCGACAGCAGCCGCATTGCCGCTTCCTTGTCGCCGATCTGGCAGCCCAGCGCATAACAGGAGTCGGTCGGGTACACGATCACGCCGCCGCGCTTGAGGATGTCGACCGCCTGCTGAATCAGCCGGGATTGGGGATTGTCAGCATGAATATTGAAGAATTGCGCCATTGAGATAAGGATCAGGCCATGGAAAGGGAAGAATGCTGCTCGACCTCCGGCCAGCCTTGCCAGACGGGCGTGCAGTAATGGGGCAAGGCGGGCAGGCAGCCAATGTCAATGCCTTCGCCCGGCGCGTGAAAATCGGTCCCGCGCGAGGCTTTGAGGCTGAATGCGCGCGCCAGATCGGCAAATTTACCGTATTCGGAAGGATGGTGGCTGCCGGTGATGACCTCGATGCCCTCGCCGCCGAGGGCGCGGAACGCGTCGAGAAACAGGTGCAGCGCGCGCGCCTTGAAGGCGTAGCGCCCGGGATGCGCGACCACCGCCATGCCGCCGCTGGCGCGGATCCAGCCGACAGCGTTTTCCAGCGAGGTCCACTCGTGTTCGACATAGCCGGGATGGCCAGGGGTGAGATAGCGCTTGAATGCCGTGCGGATGTCGGGCGCATGGCCTTGCGCGACCAGCCAGCGGGCGAAATGGGTGCGGCCCACCATCTGCTTGTTGGCCGCATACCCGTCGGCGCCTTCGTATGCGCCGGCGATGCCATGCCGGGCCAGGTCGTCGCTCATGCGGTGGGCGCGTTCGATCCGGCCGAGGCGGATGCCATGCAGTCCCGCAGCCAGTTCGGGGTGTTGCGGATTGACCCGCAAGCCCACGATATGCACGGTCTGCCCGCCCCAGGTCACCGAGATTTCAACCCCGGGGATCAGCGTCAGTCCGGCTTCGCGCGCGGCTGCCTGTGCCGCGTCCAGCCCGCCAACATCGTCGTGGTCGGTCAATGCAAGCGCGTGCACGCCGTTGGCCGCCGCGCGGGCCACCACCTCGGCGGGGGACAGCAGGCCGTCAGATACACTGGAATGGCAATGCAGATCGATATTGAGCATCGATGGATCGAGAGCAGGCGACCAAGGCCAAGGGCACTTGGTCAGAAGGGAGAATCATAGCAAAATAAGCCGTCGCCCGAATTCTCCCGGCAGCCGAACCTAACATAATGAAAAAACTGCTGTTTGATCTCTTTCCCGTCATCATCTTTTTTGTCGCCTACAAACTGGGCGACGCCTACCCGGATGCCACGCGCGCCTTCATGGCAAGTTTCGGTTTGCCACAGCCCGAGGGCGTAAGCGAGAAGCCCGGGATCTACCTGGCGACACTGATCGCCATCATTGCCAGCTTCGCCCAGATCGGGTGGGTCAAGCTGCGCGGCCACAAGGTCGAGGTCATGCTGTGGGTCACCCTGGGCATCATCGTGGTATTCGGTGGCGCCACCCTGTGGCTGCACGATGAAAGCTTCATCAAATGGAAACCGACGGTGCTGTACTGGGTGTTTGCCGCCGTGATTTTTGGCGCGGCCGCGTTCGGTCGCAACATCATTAAAAGCCTGATGCGTACCCAGATGGAACTTCCAGACATCGCATGGAGTCGGTTGAATGCGAGTTGGGGCGGTTTTTTTGCCTTCATGGGGGTTGCAAATCTGATTGTCGCCTTCAACTTCTCGACTGACGCCTGGGTCAACTTCAAGCTGTTTGGCAGTTTGGGGCTGATGCTCGTGTTTGTCGTCGGGCAGAGCATGATGCTGACCCGCTACTTGGATCAAGCCGATCTGGATCAAGCCAGCGCAAACAAGGAAACAGACAAATAATGCTCTACGCCATCGTCGGACAGGATGTCCCCGACAGCCTCGACAAGCGGCAATCCGCCCGCCCAGCGCATCTTGAACGCCTGCACGCCTTGCAACAGGCCGGACATCTGCTGCTGGCCGGACCCTTTCCGCTGACCGACAGCAACGATCCGGGAAGCGCAGGTTTTTCCGGCAGCCTGATTGTTGCCGAGTTCGCATCGTTGTCCGAGGCGCAAGCCTGGGCCGATGCCGACCCCTATGTTGCAGCAGGCGTCTATGCTGCCGTCAGCGTCAAACCTTTCAAGAAAGTCTTGCCCGCATGAGTACTGCCGACCTGATCGGCCAGCGCCTCGCCGCGCTGGAGCCCGAAACCTTTACCCTGGAAGATGAAAGCGCCCAACACAAGGGCCATGCCGGGGCAGCCTCCGGTGGCGGCCATTTCCGGCTTACCCTGGTGTCGCCCAAATTTCGCAACCTTTCCACCCTCGCCCGCCACCGCCTGGTTTACGAAGCCATGGGCGAACTCATGCAGCACGAAATCCACGCCTTATCCATCACTGCCTTAACTCCGGAAGAACTCTGAAAGGAATCCGAATGCGCATTGCCCTTATCCCCGCCCTCGTCCTGCTGGCCATCGCCCCGCTGACATCCGCCACCGCAGCCGACGCCGACAAGCCGCTGGCCCTGGTCAACGGCAAGGAAATCCCAGCCCTGTATGGCGAACTGGTCAAGCGTGAAATGGTCCAGAACCAGCCCGATACGCCGCAACTCGACCTCCGGGTGCGCGATTCCCTGATCAACCTGGAACTGCTGTCGCGTGCAGCCATGGACAAAGGACTCGACAAGGATCCCCGACTGGCCGCCGCGCTGGACATCCGCCGCAAGGACCAGTTGGCCAAAGCCTTCCTGGAAGACTACGTCAAAGCCCATCCGGTCACCGATGCCGAAGTCCAGTCAGCCTACGACAAGGCCAAGTCCGAAACGACCGAGCCGGAATACCGTGCCCGCCACATCCTGGTGAAAACCGAAGCCGAAGCCAAGAAACTCATAGCCGGCCTGGGCAAGAAAGCCAAGTTCGAAGACCTGGCGAAGAAACATTCCAAGGATCCCGGTTCAGCCAAGAATGGCGGCGCGCTGGACTGGTCTGACCGCGGTGCGTTCGTGAAGGAGTTTTCCGACGCCATGACCGGTCTGAAGAAGGGCGAATTTACAAAAACCCCGGTGAAAACGCAGTTTGGTTACCATATCATTCGCATGGACGATATCCGTACAGCAGAACTGCCTCCGCTGGACGCAGTCCGGGGTGAAGTCGTCAAGCAATTGCAGCAGCAGCGTATCCGCGAAGCCATCGCGGCCACCCGCGCAGGTGCAAAAATCGAGTAATCCGCTAATAATTAGAAGTATGAACGGGGCGCCGCCCCGTCTTCATCTGACAGGGAGCCAAACATGGCCAAAGAACATAATCAACTGCAGGACGTATTTCTCAACACGCTTCGCAAGGAGCGCATTCCGGTGTCCGTGTTTCTGGTCAACGGAATCAAGCTGATGGGACGGATCGAATCGTTCGACCAGTTTGTGGTGCTGCTGAAAGGCCAGGACCAGGCCGCTCAGATGATCTTCAAACACGCCATCTCGACCATTTCGCCATCGCGCGAAGTGCCGTTGCCGCAGCGCGAGCCTGAAGCCTAAGCTCTGCTATTCAACATGGGCGGCCAGTACCTTGGCCGCCGTTTTCGCATCGACCAGCACGACCTCCCCGCCGCGATACGCCTGCTTGTAACGCGCCGCGACCGGAACCATGTCCTGCGGGTCTTTCAGATACACCACGGCGTATCCATCAGGGTGCGCTGCCAGCCAGGGTGCGACCTCCGTCCCTCGCAGTTGGGTCAACGGGGCTTCCAGCCGGCCAAGAAACTGATATTGGGCATGGTAGGTAGCAATGTTCGCAACCGGCCGCCCCTCGTCCTGTACCCGTTTGATCGCCAATGCCACGGGCTTGATGTTATAGAGCGGCTCGATCGAAGACATCAGCGCAAGCTGCACCAGCCCCATCATCCCCGCCCCCAAAACCGCCAGATTCACCACCGGCTTCACGTCCCGCCGCCCTGCCAGATACACCCCGAGTGACAGCAGTATCAATAGCACGCCGGGCCATATCGACGGCAGAGCGGCGACCTGACCGTTGAGCGCGGCAATCTGCCCACTGGCTGCTAGCACCAAGCCAGACCCAGCAGGGCTGTCAGCAGTGCCGGCGCGCCCACGCGGAACACCATGTGGTCGGCCAGCACGCGGGTCAACAACAATGCAAATGCCGGAAACAGGGTTACCAGATAATGCGGCTGCTTGCCGCTGATAAAGGAAAACGCAATGAACACGGGCAGCATCCAGGCCAGGCAAAACCGTGTCCCGCGGTCGAGTCCGTTCCGCTTGTGCTGCGCCAGCGCCTTCCACCATCCAGGCCAGACAAACCACGGGAACAGCAAGAGCGGCAGCAACGGCAGATACCACCAGAAAGGACGCCGATGGGCGAAGAACTCAACCATGCGATCGGCTGTCTGCCCCCAGAAAATCGCATTGCGATAGGCCTCCCCGCCTGCCATGCCCGCCGGCAAGGCCCTCGCCAGCGCAATGGCCGCGCCGAGCAGCACTGCAAGCAACACGCCGCCAAACCAGCGCCCCCACTTGAGGCCCGGGTTCCACCACAGCGCCAGCAAGGTGCTCGGCAGCACATTCAGCAGGATGACCGGCCCCTTGGTCAGAACCCCCATGCCGATGGCGATCTCCAGCAAGGCAAAGCCGCGCCGTTTTCCGTCGGCTGCGACCAACACACCGTGCATGCCCACCAGTACCCAGAAGGCAAGCAACACATCAAACATGACCGAGGTGGAAAACAACACCCACAGCAGCGAACTCACCAGCACCAGCGTCGCTTGCCCGCCCAGGCCAGCATGCTCGGGCCACAGGCGGCGTGCGAGCGTATAGGTCAACGCCAATCCGATTGCCAGGATCAGAAAGCCCAGCGAATCGAAACCTCGTGACCGTCGCCTCACGCCTGAAGAGTGGGACAGACTCGCTTTGCAATGTCAGCGCAGCAGAAACCGGCTGCTCTACCCTGCCCTGACGCTGGCCGTCGAGACTGCAATGCGGCAAGGCGAACTGCTTGCCCTACGCTGGGAAAACATCGATTTCAGCCGACGTATAGCAATGCTGCTGCAAACCAAGAATGGCGAAGTTCGCGCCGCTCCACTTTCGAGCCGCGCAATCGATACGCTGAAAAGCCTACCGCGACAAATCTCCGGGGTTGTCCTCCCGGTTGAACGGATGACCTTACACCACGCCTTCAATGCGGCCTGCATACGCGCCGAATTGGAAAACTACACGTGGCACGACTTGCGCCACGAAGCCCTCTCCCGTCTTGCGGAACGTGGGGACTTCTCGGTGCTTGAACTGGCTGCGGTCAGCGGTCACAAAACCCTGCAAATGCTTAAGCGCTATACACACTTTCAGGCCGAACGGCTCGCAGCAAAACTTGGGTAAGGCGCTGCGCGGTCCGACCACTGAAGTACTCAGCTCCAGATTGCAGATTCGAATCAATATTGAGCGGGAATGATCCTAGCCTGACCAGGCATTGACTGTATCTCAAATGAGATACACAATAGGCAAACTCATAGGAGGGTCTAACCATGTCCGCACACACTTCGATGCTTCACGTCCGGGTGGACGATGAAACAAAGGCGCAAGCAACTGAAACACTTGCTGCGATGGGCATGTCGGTATCCGATGCTGTCCGCCTTTTTTTACGCCGCGTGGTCGTCGATCAGACATTCCCGCTCGAACTCAAGGTTCCGAACGCTGAGACGCTGGCGGCCATGGAAGAGTCTCGCGCAATGATGGCCGCTCGCCGCACCCGCTTTGCCACCGCTGACGCGCTGTTCGATGACCTCGAAAAAAACAGCCGCAAGTAAGCGTGCCTCGCTGCCGCGTGCATCGGATTACACCAAGTCTTTCCTTAAAGACTGGGAGCGCCTTTCTCGCTCGGGGCGCTACGACATGCATCGACTCAAGGAGACCATGATGTTGCTGATTGCCAGCGATGCGCCCCTTGGCGCCGAATGGCTCGATCACCCACTCAAAGGTGAGTGGGTCGATCACCGGGAATGCCATATCGGCGGCGATTTCCTGCTGATCTATCAGCTTGATGGAAATGCCATCAACTTTGTGCGGACAGGCACACACGCAGAGCTGTTTAACCAATGACACGGCTTTTTTGCGATTGCAATTGGCACGACGGACAGCCCACTTCCTGATCTGAGCAGACAATTAGGCGGAAGTGCACGACAGGATCAACTTGGGATAATCATGTTCGACCTAAGCAGATGGTTGAGTGGTGTCTGTCAGTTCGTGCGAGTATTCGACATGAGGTGACACTCGCATCGGTCTTGTATCTCCCTCTCGAAAAGAAGGGATGCAGCACCACTACCAATCCCTAGCGGCCACAAACCCACGGAGCCACCTCCTCTTTATTTTCAACCGCGATCTGATAGTCCGGCGCCCGCTGAATTTCCGTGTCAATCGCCGCCCGAACGTCCTGGATGAAGTAACACCCATCTCAGAAAAACCTATCGGTGTTCGAAATTTCGTTACAAACGTGCCGACGCGAACTTATATTCTCGAATTATCGTTATGTTCAGTCGCCTCCGCCAAATGCGTCCCGAGTTATAGCTTCGATGCGCTCTAGGACGTCCCGCGGAAGGCGTGCGAATTGCTTGCGCCGGTTCCCAGAGAGCCTACCCTGATTGGTCTGAATCATGCGAATGAGGGCCGAGATATCTTTATTCGGCAGGTCGAATGTCGCAGAAATCTGCCGGAAAGCAATGTCATAGCCGGCTAGCCACGCTAGCTCGCGCGGGATTTCCTCCTGCACGGCTTTTTGGACCATGGCATGCAGGAACGTCACCTCGCGGTCGAAGTTGATGTAGCGATAGCTTCGGCCATTCGCCGCTTGTGTTATGAGTGGAGAGATGTCGCCGCGTGTATATCTCCACAGGCGTGAGACTGGCTTGGAGAACCCGGATAGCACGGCGAGGTAGTCCGGGATGTTCTTAAGCATTACAGCAGACACCGGCACCACAACCCCATTCTTTCTCGCGTACGCTCGGGCCAGGGCGTGGTGTATCAGGAATCGGTGCAGCCTGCCGTTTCCATCCATGAACGGATGCAGGTACACAAATCCGAAGCCACCGACAGCCGCTTTCACCAGCGGGTCCCGGCAACGTGTTTCGTTGATGAAGGATTCCAGCCCCGTCATGGCTCTCTGGAGATCCTCCGGAGCCGGCGGAAAGAACGTGACGCGCCCCGTGCTATCTTCGAGCCAGTTCTGCTCGGTTCGATACGACGCTTCCTGGCTGTATACCTCACGAACTACGAGGTTCTGCAGGTCAACTAGCCAGTCTTCAGTGACGAGTTCGGTTTCGCCGGCATGCTGTAGAAGCTGGACGAAGCGCTCTTGCTTATCGGAGCTAGGCGTCTCCCGCTCAATAGCGAAGTTGCTCTTGGTTTCAGACAGGTAAAGGTAGGTCAGCGCGCGTTCGTACAGTGCAGGGTCAGCAACCGATGCCAGGGTTCGGTCTGCTTCAGCAAGCAGGTCTGCGAGTGACGGGGAATTTGGTACGGCTGCGCGCCGCACGGTAGGGCAGAAGTCGCGGGAACCCAGGGCGTTGTCTCGCACCCGGAATTTTGGGTTATTAACCGGCTCGTCAGCCACGATGTAATCCTCGGGGGGGAACAGGTCAACGTAGCCTCCAGTCGACAGGCCGCTGACTGGCAGCGATTGGCTTGTCAGCCATTCCCACAGAAAACAGGTCCGGCGAATGTGAGCGCCGGTTGGCGTGGCTATGAGCCGGTTTATCAGCTCGGTTGGAGAAAGATGCTCAAACACGGCATCAATTATTTCCAGGTTGACACCTTCATGCCGTAGCGCGAACTCAAGGTGACCGGCGATGGTGTCATCGACGGCAACGCCGCGGGGGAAGAGTACTTGTGTTTCCGAGTCCACGCGTTTGTTGACAGCCCCGGTAATGGCGGCCGGCCGGTCAAGCTGGCGAACCTGCAGACCAAGCAGCTGTACTAGGTGGGCGTATCCGACGGGAACCATGCAGCCTCGAAATTTTGTTACATTGTTCGAAATTTTATCATAAATAATGCTATTTACATGTTTTATTCGAATTATTGTTATACCCGGGGGCACGGCATCAATTAAAAGTACTTTACTTTTTTACGCTCCCAATCAATTGAACAAATGCCCGCGCATTCCCCCTGCTAGGCGAGTTTCGAGCCAGCAGGCGGGTCAAGCGGGCGGTCTGATTTTTGGGTGCTTCTTGCGCGCGTGTTCTTCTGTCCCTTGCGCGTCGACATAAGCTCGAACCGTATCAAGCGTGGCACCGCCGACGCTGCCGACGTAATACGCTCGGTGCCAGAACAG
>JAWOJD010000021.1:0-14571 GCA_046484355.1 Thiobacillus sp. | reverse complement strand
CTGTTCTGGCACCGAGCGTATTACGTCGGCAGCGTCGGCGGTGCCACGCTTGATACGGTTCGAGCTTATGTCGACGCGCAAGGGACAGAAGAACACGCGCGCAAGAAGCACCCAAAAATCAGACCGCCCGCTTGACCCGCCTGCTGGCTCGAAACTCGCCTAGCAGGGGGAATGCGCGGGCATTTGTTCATCCGGCCGGTCGCGGGCGAAATCGCACCCGGGGTGCCGATGCCGACGCTGCCCCTGGCGCCCAGTTCGCTTTCAGCCTGGCGGACCAGCGTGACCACTGCAGCGACAGTGGCGGCATAGTCGTTTCGTGGCGTGGCTATCCGGCGACGCAATAACGCCTTGCCGTCGGGGTCGAGCGCGATCAGTTCGATTTTGGTGCCGCCGAGGTCGACGCCGAAGCGGAGGGGGGAAGCCACGGTGTAAAATCTCCGGCTATTCAATTTGCGTTGGAATCAATATGGCAGGACATTCGAAATGGGCCAACATCCAGCACCGCAAGGGGCGCCAGGATGCCAAGCGCGGCAAGATCTTCACCAAGCTTATCAAGGAAATCACCGTGGCCGCGAAAATGGGCGGCGGCGATCCCGCCATGAACCCACGCCTGCGGCTGGCAATCGATAAAGGCAAGGCCGAATCAATGCCGAAGGACAACATCGAAAACGCGATCAAGCGCGGTACCGGTCAGCTCGAAGGCGTGAACTACGAGGAAGTCCGGTATGAAGGCTACGGCATCGGCGGCGTCGCAGTCATGGTCGATTGCCTCACCGACAACAAGGTACGGACCGTCGCCGATGTGCGCCATGCCTTCAACAAGCATGGCGGCAACATGGGCACCGACGGCTGCGTGGCGTTCCAGTTCAAGCATTGCGGCCAGATCGTTCTGGAGCCGGGCGCCAGTGAGGAAGCGGTGATGGAGGTCGCGCTGGATGCGGGCGCCGACGACATTATCCCCAACGAGGATGGCTCGATCGAGGTGCTGACCTCGCCCGACCCGAACACGTTCGAAGTGGTGAAGGAGGCGCTGGAAAAAGCGGGCTTCACGCCGGCGGTCGCCGAGATCACCATGCGCGCAGAAGCCGAGACCGAACTCGAAGGCGACGACGCGGTGAAGATGCAGAAAATTCTCGATGCACTCGACGCGCTCGACGACGTACAGGATGTCTATACCAATGCGGTGTTGCCGGAGTGATCCGGATTTGCTAATGTGGTCATAATTAAATGACCACAAGGAGCGATCATGGATTTGCCTGCAACAGAATTCAAGGCCAAGTGCCTCGCCTATCTTGATCAGGTGGCGCAAACGCGCGCAAGCATCACCCTGACCAAGCACGGTCGCCCGGTCGCCAGACTGGTTCCGGTGGATGAATCCGATCCGGTCGTGGCGGGTCGCCTGGCAGGTACGGTGCAGGTCCGCGGCGACATCATCAACCCGATTGACGAGACTTGGGATGCCGATGCCTGACGCAGGGCTTCTGCTCGACACCCATGTCTGGTTGTGGCTTGAATCCGATCCCGGGCGCCTGGATAGGACGGTTTGTTCTCGCATCGAGCAGGCCGCCCGGCAGGGTGGGGTTTGGGTGTCGGTGATGTCGGTATGGGAGGTGGGCATGCTGGTGGCGAAGGATCGCATCCGCCTGTCGATGCCGGTTGACGAATGGGTGCGCCAGGCGTCAGCCACGCCGGGCATGCAGATGCTCGGCGTGGTTCCAGAAATTGCGCTGGAGTCGACGCGCTTGCCCGATACACCACACGGCGACCCGGTCGATCGTTTGCTGATAGCGAGTGCACGCGTCCACAATCTCACGCTCGCCACGGCGGACAAAAAAATCCTTGCCTATGCGGGCCTTGGGCATTTGAAAGCGCTGAAAGCGTGAGCGCGCACCGCATACTGGGCATTGATCCCGGATTGCGAATCACCGGCTTCGGCGTGATCGAACAGGCCGGCCAGAAGCTGGCGTACGTTGCCAGCGGGGTGATCAAAAGCGGGGAGGGCAGCTTGCCGCAGCGGCTGGGTGTGCTGTTTGCCGGCCTGAACGAGGTGATTGCCACCTATCAGCCCGATACCTGCGCGGTGGAAATCGTCTTCGTCAACGTCAATCCGCAGTCCACCCTGCTGCTCGGGCAGGCGCGCGGCGCCGCCATTTGCGCGGCCGTGTCGAGGGACTTGCCCGTCGCGGAATACACGGCGCTGCAGATCAAGCAGGCCGTGGTCGGCCAGGGCAAGGCTGCCAAGGAACAGGTGCAGGAAATGGTCAAGCGCCTGCTGGGCTTGCCTGTCGCGCCCACAGCGGACGCGGCAGACGCGCTCGCCTGCGCCATCACCCACGCGCACGGCAGCAGGCTGGGCGCGCACTCCACCGCAGGCTATCGCGTGAAAGGCGGCCGGCTCGTATGAAACCGGCTCGTATGAAACCAGTCCAGACACCACTCGAACCTTCGCGCGAGCGCCTGGCCAACCCCGTGGCCCGCTATCTGCTGGCGACGCGTCCGGCCTCCCTGACCATTACGCTGGCCGGCTGCGTGCTGGGTTTCGCCACAGCCGTAGCGGACGGCGCGGATTTCAACGGGCTGCGCGCACTGGTCACCCTGCTGCTGGCCCTGCTCGCACATGCGGGCATCAATGTCCTCAACGACTACTGCGATCATCTCAACGGCACCGATGCGCGGAACACACAGCGGATCTATCCTTTTACCGGCGGCAGTCGCTTCATCCAGAACGGCGTGCTGTCGCCGCGACAGGTGCGGGGTTTCGCGATCGCTCTGTTCGCCGTCACCATCGGCGGCGTGGTGTGGCTGCTCAGCGTGACAGGTTCAGGCCTGTTCTGGATCGGACTGTCCGGCCTGGTCATCGGCTGGGCCTATTCGGCTCCGCCGCTGCAGTTGAACAGCCGGGGGATGGGCGAATTGTGCGTCGCGACCGGATTTCTGCTGGTCGTCGCCGGCGCGGACTATGCGCAGCGCGGGGCGTGGGCATCGCTGCCCTGGCTGGCCGGCGTGCCGTATGCACTGCTGGTCGCCAACATTCTCTACATCAACCAGTTTCCCGACCGCGAAGCCGACCGCGCCAGCGGCAAGCTGCACTGGGTGGCGCGGCTGCAGCCTGGCGCTGCAGCCTGGGGGTATGGGCTGATTCTGTTGCTGGCGGCATTGGCGCTGATGGATGGCATTCTGCTTCACGCGTTTCCATGGGTTGCCCTGGCTGCGCTCGTTGCGTGGTTCCCGGGGATGCGGGCGTGGCTTCAGTTGCGGCGCCATGCCACCACCCCCGAGCGCCTCGCCCCGGCAATCAAACTGACCCTGCTCGCCGCACACGCACTTCCGCTGGTGTTGGCGATGACCCTGTTGCTCGCTGGAGAATCCGCATGATCGGACGCATCACAGGAACGCTTTCGGCCAAACAGCCGCCGCAGGTGCTGGTGGACGTGGGCGGCGTCGGCTACGAAATCGACGTGCCGATGAGCACCTTCTACAACCTGCCCGCAATTGGCGACAAGGTGAGTCTGCTGACGCATCTGGCGATCCGTGAGGATGCGCATTTGCTGTACGGCTTTGGCAGCGAGATCGAGCGCGCGGCGTTTCGCGAACTGCTGAAAGTCTCCGGCATCGGCGCCAAGACCGCGCTGTCGGTCTTGTCCGGCCTGTCGGTCAACGACCTGGCAGCCGCGATTGCCGCGCAGGAAATCGGCCGCATCGTCAAAGTCCCCGGTATCGGCAAGAAAACCGCCGAGCGCCTGTTGCTCGAATTGAAGGGGAAGTCGGTGTTTGCAGGCGCAATCGCCTCCGCGCCCGGCACCGAGCATGTCTCGGACGACGTGCGGCAAGCCTTGCTGGCGCTGGGCTACAACGACAAGGAAGCCGGACTTGCGTTGCAGAAACTGCCTGCCGACCTCCCCGTGTCAGACGCAATCCGGCAGGCCTTGAAGCTGCTGTCAAAAGGTTAAGATGCGCGCATGATCGAAACCGACCGTCTTATAGCCCCCGCCGCCGTCAGCCCCGTTGAGGAGCAGGTCGAGCGCGCGCTGCGTCCTCGCACGCTGGCGGAATATGTTGGCCAGGCGAAGGCGCGCGAGCAGCTCGAAATCTTTATCCACGCCGCCCGCAAGCGCAGCGAGGCGCTCGACCATGTGTTGCTGTTCGGCCCGCCCGGGCTGGGCAAGACCACGCTGGCGCACATCATCGCGCGCGAGATGGGCGTCAATTTGCGCCAGACTTCGGGACCGGTGCTGGAGCGCGCCGGGGACCTGGCGGCGCTGCTGACCAATCTGGAACCCAACGACGTGTTGTTCATCGACGAGATTCATCGTCTCAGTCCGGTGGTGGAAGAAGTGCTCTATCCCGCGCTGGAGGATTTTCAGATCGACATCATGATCGGCGAAGGGCCGGCGGCGCGCTCGGTCAAACTCGACCTGCCGCCGTTCACGCTGGTCGGCGCGACCACGCGCGCGGGCATGCTCACCAACCCGCTGCGCGACCGCTTCGGTATCGTCGCGCGGTTGGAATTTTATTCAGCGGAAGAACTGGGCTTCATCGTGCACCGCTCGGCTGGCCTGTTGCAGATGAATCTGGAAGAAGCCGGCGCGCTGGAAATTGCCCGGCGGTCACGCGGCACGCCGCGCATCGCCAATCGCCTGCTGCGCCGGGTGCGTGATTACGCCGAGGTCAAGGCGGACGGGCAGGCGACCGGTGCGGTGGCCGATGCGGCGCTGGTCATGCTGGATGTCGATCGCGCCGGGCTCGACATGATGGATCGAAAGCTGCTGTCGGCCGTGGTCGAAAAATTCATGGGCGGTCCCGTGGGACTGGACAACATCGCCGCCGCCATCGGTGAGGAGCGCGACACCATCGAGGACGTGCTCGAGCCTTATCTCATCCAGCAGGGTTACCTGCAGCGCACACCGCGCGGCCGTATCGCCACGCCGCTGGCGTACCGTCATCTCGGCCTTGCCATGCCCGCGGGCGAAACCAGCGCGGATTTGTTTTGAATATGGGATTCAGCTGGCCGGTGCGCGTGTACTGGGAGGACACCGACGCCGGCGGCGTGGTGTATTACGCCAACTACCTCAAGTTCATGGAACGCGCGCGCTCGGAGTGGCTGCGCGCGCTCGGGGTCGGGCAGGACGCCCTGCGCGACGAAACGGGCGTGGTGTTCGTGGTGCGGCGGGTGGAAGTCGATTACCTGGCGCCCGCCCGCCTCGATGATGAATTGGGCGTGTCGGTCGAGGTGCACGAAGTCGGGCGCGCCAGCCTGAGCGTAAGGCAGGCAATTTGCCGGGATGCCACCCGGTTGGTTTTATCGCAGGTCACGCTGGCCTGTGTCGACGCGGCGCGATTCAAACCCGTTAAAATACCCGCGCTCATTCTTCAAGCCTTGGAACAAGCCCCGTGAATCCTGAATTCGGTCAAGATCTATCGCTTCTCACCCTCATTCTTCAAGCCTCGCTGCCGGTGCAGGCTGTCATGGGAATATTGCTCATCGCGTCGATGATGTCGTGGTGGTACATCTTCATCAAGATGTTCGCGCTGAAGCGCGCGCTGCGGGTGACCAACAGCTTTGAGCGTGAGTTCTGGGGCGGCGGCGACATCAACGTGATGTACCAGCGCGTATCGGCCGAGCGTGAGAACGCGGGCGAAATGGAACGCATTTTCGAAGCGGGTTTCCGGGAATTCATGAAGCTGCGCCGACAGGCGGGCCTGTCGCTGAATGTCATCATCGACGGCACCCGGCGCGCGATGCGTGCGACCTATCAGCGTGAACTGGACGGTCTGGAGTCACACCTGTCATTTCTGGCCACCGTGGGCTCGGTGTCGCCCTACGTCGGCTTGTTCGGCACGGTGTGGGGCATCATGCTGGCCTTTCAGGGCCTGGCAACGGTAGCGCAGGCCACGCTGGCGCAGGTCGCCCCCGGCATTGCCGAGGCGCTGATCGCCACCGCCATGGGCTTGTTCGCCGCGATTCCTGCCGTGGTGGGCTATAACCGCTACACCCATGACATCGACCGGCTGTCGAATCGCATGGAAAGCTTCATGGAAGAGTTTTCCAACATTCTGCAGCGGCAGTCGACCAAGGCGGCATAAACCGTGGCGCGTGTTCGCAAGCAGGTCGCCCAGATCAACGTCGTGCCGATGATCGACGTGATGCTCGTGCTGCTCGTCATTTTCATGGTGACGGCGCCGTTCATCAGCCCAGGCCAGGTTGAGTTGCCGAGTGTGGGGAAAACCTCGCAAACGCCTTCGCAGCCACTGGAAGTCACGATCAAGGAGTCAGGGGTGTATCTGCTTCGAGACCGTGCATCCGGCGGGGAGGAACGGCAGGTCACGAAGTCGGCGCTGGTGGATGAAATCGCGGCATTTCACCGCCTGTCCCCCGATCAGCCGGTGGTGATCGCGGCGGACAAGAATGTTCGCTACGAAGAGGTCATGAATACGATGACCGTGCTGCAGCGCGCCCAGATTACCCGGATTGGCCTGCTCGCGCGTCCGGCGCCATGAGTCTTTCGGCCGACGCGCCTATCGTCTCCCGGCCTGCTTCCAGCCTTGCGGCTGGTGCCATGGCGCTGGGCGTGCATGCCTTGTTTCTCATGTTGCTGGTGTTTGGCGTGTCATGGCAGACGCAGCATCCCGAGCCGGTCATGGTCGATCTGTGGGATGCGCTGCCTGCTGCCACGCTGCCGGCTGTGGTCAAACCGACCATCCCGCAGCCCGAACCTGTTCCTGAATTGCCTGAACCGGTCAAGGCGCCTGAACCCATCAAGGACGAGCCGTTGCCCAAGCCCCAGTCGGTGGTCAAGGAAGTGCCGCAGCCGAAGGCGCCCGACATTGCACTGGAAAAGAAAAAAGCTGAAGCCGAACGGCTGAAGAAGCTGGAAGCCTTGCAGGCGGCTGAAGATAAAGCGCTTGAAGAGGCAACGCGCGCGGAAGCGGCCACGATGAAGAAGGCGCGCGAAAAACAGCTGGCAGACCAGAAAAAACGCGAGTTGCTGCGGCAAATGGAAGAGGAGGAAGCCTTGATGCAACGGATGGCCGACGAAGAGGCTGCCAGCGCTGCACGGGTTGCTGCCAGTCGACGTCAGGCCGAAACGGCACGCATGGTGGGCGTGCATCGCGACAAGATCAGTGCAAAGGTGCGCGGCAATACGCGCTTGCCCGATGGGTTGAACGGCAATCCTGAGGTGCGTTGTCTGGTGCGGCTGTTGCCGACAGGGGAAGTGGTGAGCGTGCGCGTCACCCACTCAAGCGGCAATGCAGCCTACGATGATGCCGTAGTGCGTGCCATCGAAAAATCCTCCCCGCTGCCGCTGCCGGACGATCGCGATGCCCGGGCGGAATTTGTCCCGGAACTTTCCTTTATTCATCGGCCCAAAGCCTAGATTTAGCGCGGACCCCGCGCTGCATGATCCTGCAGGCCCGTTGTGCAGGCTATGCTAGACTTCTTCGTTATTCAAGCACTATTTATCGAGATACTGATCCTATGTTGCGTGCTTTCCTAGCATTTCCCCTGTTCTGCCTTGCCCTGTTGAGTGCGTCTTTTTCGGCGCGCGCCGCGATGGAAATCGAGGTGTTCGGGGGGGCGGCCAACAAGATTGCCGTGGCAATGGTGCCGTTTCAGACCGCAGCGGGTCAGCCCATGCCGGCACTGACCCAGATTGCCGGGGATGATCTCAACCGCAGTGGCCAGATCAAGCTGGTCGACGTCAGTGGGGCGCAGCAACCTGTGGATCCCTCACAGGTCACCTACAGCGTCTGGCGGGACAAGGGCGCCGACGCGATGGTGATCGGTCAGGTGACGGCGTTGCCGGGCGGACGCTTTGAAGTCCGGTTCCGTCTGCTCGACGTGGTCAAGCAGACTCAGCTTGCGGGCTACAGCTACAACATCTCGCCAAGCCAGTGGCGTGCCACCGCCCACCAGATTGCCGACATTGTCTATGAAAAGTTGACTGGCACGCGTGGTTCGTTCAGTAGCCGCATCGCGTATGTGCAAAAGAAAGGCAAGCGCTATGAATTGCGCGTGGCCGACGCGGATGGGCAGAACCCCCGCACCGTCGTGCGCTCGGGCGAGTCGGTGATTTCGCCTGTGTTCTCTCCCGATGGCGCGCGCCTGGCGTATGTGTCGTTCGAAGATAGAAAGCCGGTTGTGTATGTCCAGTCGCTGCAGGACGGCAGCCGCAGGAAAACCGCGTCCTTCAAAGGATCCAACTCCGCGCCTGCCTGGGCACCCAATGGCAAGCGGCTGGCGGTGGTGCTGACGCGCGACGAGGCGTCCCAGATTTATCTGCTCGACGATAATGGAAGCGGACTGACCCGCTTGACCTTCGGGGGGAGTATCGACACCGAGCCGGTGTTTTCACCGGATGGGCAGACGATCTACTTCACCTCGGACCGAGGAGGCAGTCCGCAGATTTATCGTGTGTCCGCCAGCGGAGGCGATCCGAAGCGGGTGACGTTCAGTGGCAGCTACAATGTTTCGCCTACAATCAGCCCGAATGGCCGTCACTTGGCTTATATTAGCCGTGAAGATGGGCGCTTCCGGGTGGTGTTGCAGGAGTTGTCGACGGGACAAACCCGCGTGCTGACGGATACTGCGCGCGATGAGTCGCCCAGCTTTGCGCCCAATGGAGAATCGATCCTGTATGCAACCGTACAGGGCGGGCGTGGCATTTTGGGCACGGTGAGCCTGGACGGAAGAACCCGGGCACGTTTGTCGGAATCAGGCGTGGATGCCCGTGAACCTGACTGGGGACCTTGATTTTCCGTGTTTCCGGCGTCAACGAGGTTGTTCGGGGTGAACTGTGCGACAGTGCGCAGGCTGGCGATAACCCATTCCCACGGTAGAGCTGTTAAATATAAGAGGAGAAATAAGATGAACAAAACATTCTTGCCCGTCCTGCTGGTGCTGGCACTTTCGGCATGCGGCACCACCGATGGAACCCATGCAACGCTTGATGACCGCACAGGTGGCGTGGCTGATGGGGCGGCGGTGACAACCTCCACAGCGGGGACATCAGACCAGGCAGGCAGCAAGGCTGGCGGGGCGGGCATTGAAGGCGCCCAGACTTCAGCGCTCGATGGCGCGGGTGTGAAGGGCAGCTCGCTGGATGGCAGCGCCCTTGGCAGCGGCCAGGCGGGCAGCTATACAGGTGACCCGCGTAAAAACCCGGCCAGTCCTTTGTCGACCCGCAGTATCTTTTTCGATTTTGATCAATTCGTTGTGAAACCCGAGTTCAGCCCGGTGGTTGAGGCGCACGCTGGTTATCTGCTTTCCAAGCGCGATGCGCGGGTGATTCTGCAAGGCAATACCGACGAGCGCGGCAGCCGGGAGTACAACCTGGCACTGGGTCAGAAGCGAGCCGAAGCCGTTCGCAAGGCGCTGGCTGTTCTGGGGGTATCCGAGGAGCAGATGGAAGCGGTGAGCTTTGGCGAAGAGAAATTGCGTAACGAGGGTGACACCGATGAAGCCCACGCAGAGAACCGCCGCACCGATGTGGTGTATACCGACGAGTAACCGGTCTTGAGGCAGCGAAATGGCTTAGCTTTCGTTTCGGTGCTCGTGCTGGCGTGTGCAGTGCTGGCGCCGGTTCATTCGGCACGGGCACAAACGGTTGATCTCGGTCGCCAGGTGCAGGCATTGCAACAGCTTGCCTATACGCTGGAAGCGCGCGTTGGCCGGCTGGAAAACGTCATCCAGCAAAACCAGCGGCTGCTGGGCTTGCTGCAGGAAGTTGAATCGCTCAAGGCGGAAGTTGCCCGGTTGCGGGGCCAGGCCGAAGTCCAGACCTATCAGATGGATACGCTGGGCAAGCGGCAGAACGATTTGTATGTTGACCTCGACCAGCGCATTACGGATATCGCCAAGGCAGCCAGTGCGGCGCCAGCGGTTGTGGTTAAGGCTGCGCCGCCAGCCCCGCAACCGTCTTCGGCACCGACTTTCGTTCCGGACCCTCCCGCCCGGGCTGCCGAAACCCAGCCCCAACCCGGGGAGCCGGTCACACCCGTCGCGCCACCGGTTGCGGCTACGCCCACCGCGCCGGCCGTACTGGTCACGCCGCAGCTTGATCCCCTGGTGGAGTCGCGCACCTATGAAACGGCGTTCAACCAGTTTCGCGAGGCCAATTACGCGGGCGCCATCGCAGGGTTCAAGGGTTTCCTCAAGGCGTATCCAGACAGTGCCCTGGCGCCCAATGCCCAATATTGGGTGGGCTATTCGTATTACGCCCTGAAGGATTACAAGTCCGCGCTGGCGCATCAGCAAAAACTGGTTGCGGCGTACCCTGGCAGTGCCAAGGTGCCGGATTCGCTGTTCAATATTGCATCCAACCAGATGGCGCTGGACAACTTTGCCGGTGCGCGTAAAACCCTCGAAGAACTGGTGGCCAAGTATCCTGGTACGAACGCGGCGACCCTGGCCAATCGTCGGCTGGCTGCGCTGAAGTAAGCGCTGTGCCCGAGTCGATCACGCTCCACCCGCAAGGGACTGGCGGTGGTTCTCCCCGTGAAGGGGAGGCCGTGGTTGTAGAACCAATAAATCGGCAACAACCACGCCCTAAAGACGCTCAAGCGTCAGGAACCCCGCTCCGGTTGACGGAAATCTTCCTTTCGCTGCAAGGCGAAACCAGCCGGGCCGGTTTGCCGACGGTGTTTATCCGCCTGTCGGGTTGTCCTCTGCGCTGCCGCTGGTGCGATACGCCCTACAGCTTTCAGGGCGGTGAAACCGTCCCGTTGACATCATTGCTCACGCAAGTGGCAGATTTTGGTGTGCGCACGGTATGCGTCACCGGTGGCGAGCCGCTGGCGCAAAAAAACTGCCTGCCCCTGCTGAGCGCGCTGTGCGACGCCGGGTATTCCGTATCGCTCGAAACCAGCGGTGCGCTGGATGTCAGCCCTGTCGACCCCAGGGTGTCCCGGATCGTCGACATCAAACCACCTGGATCGGGTGAAGCGGCGCGCAATCGATGGGATAACCTGGCGCATCTCACCCCCCGCGATGAGATCAAGTTCGTTCTGGCCAATCGGTCCGACTACGATTGGGCATGTGAAACTCTCCTGACCAGGCGTCTTGCACACATCTGCCCGGTCCTGTTTTCACCGGTGCAAGGCGAACTGCCACCCGCAATGCTGGCCGAGTGGGTGCTTGCCGACCGGCTGCCGGTTCGGATGCAACTTCAGTTGCACAAAATCCTGTGGGGTAACACGCCGGGAAAATGAGTCACCCGCCTGCCATTATTCTGCTGTCTGGGGGGCTGGACTCCGCCACTGTGCTTGCGATTGCGCGAGAGGCCGGTTATGCATGTCATGCCTTGAGCCTGGATTATGGCCAGCGGCATACTGCTGAACTTGCGGCTGCCGCCCGGCTGGCGCAAGACCTGGGCGCTGTGGAGCATCGCGTCATGCGGTTGGGGCTGGGCGACTTGGGCGGGTCTGCGCTCACGGATGCGTCCATAGCCGTCCCTGAGACGCCCACCGACGGGATTCCCGTCACCTATGTCCCGGCGAGAAACACCGTCATGCTGGCGCTGGCGCTCGCTTGGGCCGAGGTGCTCCACGCGCGCGATATCTTCATCGGCGTCAATGCAGTGGACTATTCCGGCTACCCGGATTGTCGACCGGAGTTCATTGCCGCGTTTGAGAAGATGGCGAATCTGGCGACCCGTACCGGTGTCGAGGGCACGCAATTACGCATCCATGCGCCGCTGCAGCACCTTTCCAAGGCCCACATCATTCAGCGCGGAATTGAGCTGGGCGTCAGTTATTCGCAAACCGTGAGCTGCTACCAGGCCGATAACGCCGGGCGCGCCTGCGGCGTGTGCGACGCCTGCCGTCTGCGCCGGCAGGGGTTTGAACAGGCGCGTGTGGCCGATCCAACGGTTTATAAGGAAACCCTCAAGTAGGAAGGGCTTATTTGATTAAGCGCGCCCACTAGGGAATAATCGCCCAGCACTGTGGCACCGCCACAATCAATCACGATCCACACGGAGACCCGCCAGCATGGAAGGAATTGATTTAATCAGTCAGGTATTGGCCCTTATCGGCCTCGACCCTAACGACGCTCACGTCAAAACGCGTACCGTCGCCTGGCTGGGTTTCGGGTTGGCCTTCATTTTTGGCTACGTGGGCAATAAAACGCACTTCTGCACCATGGGCGCCGTGTCCGACATCGTCAACATGAACCACTGGGTGCGCATGCGTTCGTGGATGCTGGCGATCGCAGTCGCCATCATCGGCACCACCTTGCTGGTGTATTTCGGCCGCCTCGACGTGTCCCAAACCATCTACACCGGCGCCAACTTCTACTGGCTGGCGATGCTGGTCGGCGGGATAACCTTCGGGATCGGCATGACCCTCGGCGGCGGCTGCGGCCAGCGTACTCTGGTACGACTGGGCGGCGGCAACCTCAAATCCGTTGTGGTGTTCCTGTTCATGGGCTATTCGGCCCTGGTCACCCTGTACGGCATCTTTGGCGCGTTTCGCATCAATATATTGCAGGACGAATCGGTCACGGTCTATCTCGATCACATGCAGACCCTGCCGGCGCTACTCGGCTTCGCCACGCCTGCAGGCACGCTGATGGTCGGGTTGGCAATTGGAGCGGCTTTACTCTTGTTTATCTTTTTGAATAAAGAGTTCCGCGAAAACACCGATAACATTATCGGAGGCGCTGTTATTGGGTTGGTCGTGATAGCCGGCTGGTATGTCACCGGGCGGTTCGGGTTTGGAGAAGATCCCGACACCTTGGAGATGGTCTATCTGGGAACCAATTCCCACCTCGCCGAATCCATGACTTTTGTAGCACCCTTGGGGTACACCATGAACCTGTGGGGATTCTGGACAGATACATCGACCATCGTCACCTTCGGTATTGCCAGTGTGATCGGCGTGGTTCTGGGGTCGTTTGCATATGGCATCCTCCACAAAACCTTCCGTTGGGAGTCCTTCAACTCCCCCCAGGACTTGTTCCGCCACCTCGTCGGTGCGGGGCTGATGGGGTTTGGCGGCGTCACCGCGCTGGGGTGCACCATCGGTCAGGGCGTAACCGGCGTCTCGACGCTTGCTGTTTCGTCTTTTGTTGTTCTGGCTGCCATCATCGCAGGCGCGGCCATCACAATGAAAGTGCAATACTTTCTGATCATGCGTGAAGGCTAAAAACCACACCCAGAGCAGAAAGATGGGGGAATGGTTCAAATGAACCTTGACCCCCCCCCTGTGGGTTGTTACGGTGAACAAACGGTCAATAGGCCGAAAGGAAGAATCATGAAAAACTGGCTAGGCACAATCTGTTTTGCCCTTATCGCCGGATTCGCATCGCAGGCACACGCAGCCAAGGCGATCGACTTCAAGTTCACTGATAGCAATGGCAAAACCATCCAGTTGTCTGATTATCGTGGCAAATGGGTACTGGTCAACTTCTGGGCACCCTGGTGCCCCCGCTGCAAAATGGAATTCCCTGAGCTTAATGACCTTGACGCCCGCAACGATTTTGTCGTGATCGGCGTTGCCATGGACTACGGCA
This sequence comes from Thiobacillus sp., assembly GCA_046484355.1. GTDB lineage: Bacteria > Pseudomonadota > Gammaproteobacteria > Burkholderiales > Thiobacillaceae > Thiobacillus. The sequence continues at coordinate 1,061 of JAWOJD010000021.1, read as the reverse complement.
TCGACACCGGCTCGGTTCATAAAACCATGGAACGCTACCGCCTGCGTTTCCCCCAGGTTATCGGCACCAACCGCCGCGACCCAGCCAGCCCGGCATTGCAGGTTGGCCCCGTCGACTACTACCCGACGTCCTACCTGTATGCCCCGGATGGGGAGATCGTGATGTTCGTCCCTGGCATCATCAGCAAGAAAAAAATCATCGCTTTCACCGAAAGCTATCAGCCCAGACCAACAGCCTTTGCAGGCACGCCGGAAGACTCGGGCGTCAAGAAAGCCAGCATGGGCCAATCGGTTAATTCAAGAAATAGCAGCAAAAAAAAAGTGACCGTGTTTTGAGATAAGCCGGTTTCGCATCAGCATGGATAAAAAAGGCGGAACATCCGCCTTTTTTGTTGGCGAACTTCATGCGATTCCGCAAAAAACTGACCCTGCCCACTTTACCCGGATAGCCCCCTTCGGCTATAATCTTGCGCTTTCGTGGGTCAGGTTTCAGCCTCATCCACGGGTCGGTAGCTCAGCTGGTAGAGCAGCGGACTTTTAATCCGTTGGTCCCGAGTTCGAATCTCGGCCGACCCACCAGAATCCAAGCGGCTCTCAGCGATGAGGGCCGTTTTCAATTCCGGGCCGATGTAAGCGATTTGTAAGCAGGCGGGCCGCGTCGGTGTGTCTGGATCAGTCAGCATCCGCCCGCGACAGGGGCGGGGGGGGCGAATCTCTGCGGCCTGGTACTGTAGACCGTGCCAAACAACTTCTCCCTTCCCTAGCCCGGATATTTCACAAGAGAGGGGTCGGCGCGGCCTTTAAACCCGCATAGAATCTGGTTGTGAACAAGATTTGTGTGGGGGGCGTGCGGATGCCAAAGTGTACCGCTGATTCACTGGCTTTTGGGTGTTTGAAACGCCGCGCCTTCGAGGCCAATTTCAAGGGCGGCGCGCACAGTTCCGACGGCGGCCTGATGCTCTTGCGGGAGGTGGATCGCAAGATTGGCCTGTCGGATGCCGTGGCCGCTGCCCTGCATGACCCGCGCAATCCCGATTTCATCGTTCATGAATTGCGCGACCT
>JAWOJD010000009.1:0-29108 GCA_046484355.1 Thiobacillus sp. | reverse complement strand
GCTGTTCTGGCACCGTGCGTATTACGTCGGCAGCGTCGGCGGTGCCACGCTTGATACGGTTCGAGCTTATGTCGACGCGCAAGGGACAGAAGAACACGCGCGCAAGAAGCACCCAAAAATCAGACCGCCCGCTTGACCCGCCTGCTGGCTCGAAACTCGCCTAGCAGGGGGAATGCGCGGGCATTTGTTCAATGCTTCAACCAGCTTGATCGCTTCCAACTGTCGATCAGTGGGCAACGCTCTAAAAGCTGCGAGTAGCTGAACCTCGTTTCGTGAAACGCTCTTTCCACCGGTCTTCATAACTTCTGCCGGATCGAGACCTAACACTTCAGAGAGTTTCACCAGATTGTATCCTGCTGGAGTATCCCGAACGCCTGTCTCCCAGCAGCTAACTGCCGCCTTGGATACGCCGACGAAATCAGCAAGTTGCTTCTGTGACAAGCCGGCCTCTTTGCGTAGCTGCTTGATACGCTCGGGGAAAGGCTGAGGCTTTGGAATTGGTGCAAGGCCATCTGATAAATCGCCTTCTCTCTTGCCTGAGCCAGACCTAAGCCATTCCGGCCTGACTCCGAGTGCATGTGCTACTAAAATCAAAACCTTCTCACTGAAAAAACTTTTGCCGCATTCAATACATGAAATTGTGGTGCCGGATAGTCCGCACATCCGGGCAAGCTTTGTCTGACTCAAGCCAGCCCGTTTACGCTCAGTCCTTACTCTCTGGGCAAACGACGATTCCATGTTTTAGTGCTTCTCCTCGCCCAGCCCGCTCAAGACACTCCCCAGCAGCCCCGCAAGAATCTCCATGCCGTCTCTAAGCATCTTGGCTTGCTCATCGTTAAGTTCGGTTGTACCCAGGACAGCTAGAGTGTCCTCCAAAGGCATCTCCCCATGCTTCTCTTGGTAGTGAGCAAGGTTCAAGGCAAGCAACCTGGCACACTCTGCCAGCTGTTCTTTACTTGCCTGCTCGATGAGTAGATTAGCCAGTTTGTAGTACTGTTGGAAATCCGATAGATCAGCCATAGAGCGCAGTCCTAATAGTGCGTAAGAATGACTTTAACCGAGTTCTGCTAGCCATTGCGCTCACCGTGCTGGCCCCTGCTTCCCATGCCGACATTCTCACGGGCCGAGTGGTGGGCATCGCTGATGGCGACACACTCACCCTGCTTGATGCGACCAACACCCAGCACAAAATCAGGTTGGCCGGCATTGACAGCCCCGAGAAGGGCCAGGCATACGGCCAAGTATGCAAACAGAGCCTGTCAGACCTTGCTTATAACCGTATGGTGGCTGTCGAATCGAACAAGCTGGATAGGTATGGCCGCGCTATAGGAAAAGTGCTGGTAAATGGCGAGGACGCGAACCTTGAACAACTCCGACGCGGCTGCGGATGGCACTACAAGAAGTACCAGAATGAGCAGTCCCTCGATGACCGGTCGAGCTACAGCACGGCGGAGGAAGTAGCTCGGGCGAGTAGGGTTGGGCTTTGGAGTGATGCTGGGGCAGTGCCACCTTGGGAATGGCGGAAAGCTCGTAGGTAGTAGGTCACCAAGGTTGTCAGACTAGCATCGACCTGAAGAGAGTGCCGTGTTTGAACCCAAGAGCGTCTGCACTTCTGCCGAAGCTGCCTGTCAGGCTGGCCGCTCCATATGACCGGTGTTTGGCGCTTACCGGTCAAAGCACCATTCAACGGTCCGGTCCGGGTTAGCCGGACAGGCGCACGATTTGAAGTGTATTGACAGTCTCCTCGGCGCCGGCAAAGGCCGATAAAACCACGACCCGCTCGCCAGGCCGGGCCGGGGTGTGCGCATATAGCCAGTCTTGCGCCCGTACGATTCGGGTTTGCGCGTCGGCAAGGGCGGGCACATAGAGGGGTGACACGCCCGAAACGAGCGTAAGACTGAGGTGCACGCTCGCGGAATCCGTGAGCGCCACGATCGGTGCTCGCGGCCGGAAGCGGGCAATGGCGGCGGCCTGCGACAGGCTTTGCACGTGAACGACGATCGCCCGGGCGTCGATTTTCTCGGCAATCTGACACGCGGAGAAGCCGATTGCCTCGTCAACCGCTACGGCGCCACTCGCACGCAGCCGGGCCTTCGCCATGGGCGCCGCATACTCGGCGTTCGTCGCCGCGATCACGCGTCGCAGCATATTCACGGTCGCCACCGGATTGCGTCCGATCGCGCTCTCCGCGGAGAGCATCACGGCATCCGTCCCGTCCAGAACGGCGTTGGCAATGTCGGTGACTTCCGCGCGAGTCGGGCGCTCATGTTCGACCATCGATTCGAGCATCTGCGTTGCCGTGACCACCGGACGGCCTCTGGCATTCGCCGCGGCGATGATGCGTTTCTGCACCAGCGGGATCTCTGCGAGGTTTGTCTCGACCCCCAGATCTCCGCGCGCGACCATGATGGCGTCGGCGGATTCAATGATCGCATCCAGCGCCTTCAGGGCACGGCGCTTTTCGATCTTGGCCATCAGCAGAGGCTGATACGCGCCGGCGAGAGCAGCGCGCACACGCACCAGATCGTCGGCATCTTGAACGAATGACACGCCGATCCAGTCGATCGCCTGCGACGCCGCAAAGGCAAGGCCGAGCCGGTCGCGTTCGGTGGGGATGAGCGCCGGCAGGTCAATCTCCGGTACGTTGACACCGGAGCCGGAACGCACTGTGCCGCCCGCGCGCACTTCGCACTCAACGCGACCAGCGGTGACCGCTTTCACCAGAAGCTCGACCGCGCCATCGGCCAGATAGACGGATTGCCCGACTCGAAGCGCGTCCAGCAGCGCGCGCTCATCGAGCGGCAGATAATCCGGGGCGCCGGCCGATTTGGCCAGATATACCCGGGCGCCATCCTGCAGTTTCAGCGAGCCGCCATGGAGTTCACCGAGGCGGAATTTCGGTCCTGGTAAATCGGCCAGAATGCTCACCGGGCGCGCCAGGTTTCGGCTGACGGCGCGCACCCGCTGGATTCGCCGCGCGTGATCCTCATGGGTGCCGTGCGACATATTGATGCGCGCGACGTCCATGCCTCCGCTGATCAACCCTTCCACCACGCCCGGCCTGTCCGTCGCTGGCCCCAATGTGCAGATGATCTTGGTGTGTTGCCACGAATCGATTGTCATCAATACTCCATGAAAGTCGGGCTCACGGTGAAATTCGACCTCGGTTCGAGCCCGATGCGTCCTGACGTCGCGCACGACCGGGATGGTTGCAAGACATCTCGCCAGCACCGTGTCGGCGGCTCAATGGCGGAACAATCGGGGATTGTGCTCGATAAATCTGCCGATCCAGACTTCGATGAAAGAACGTTGACCGCGTTTCATGTACCACCCGCCCAGGGCGCTGATTGCAAGGGCACCCAGCGCATTGACGATCATATCCCACATCGTGTCGGTCAGGCCCGAGGGATCGCCGAGCATGGGCTTTTGCATATTGGTTCCAACAATCTGGTCCATCGCGAATTCAAAGATCTCCCACAGCGTGCCGACCGTCACGGCGAATAGAAACGCGAACAGGGCCATGAAACGCGGGCGCATATGAATGTCGATGCGTTCGTCTGCATTGAGCACATAGATCAGCAGAAAGCCGAGAATTCCCATCAACAGTCCGGAACTGGTGTGCAGGGCAATATCCCACCACCAGAACCGCATGTAGTAGCTGTGGATTTCCCCGAGGAATAGGGCCGCGAACACGAATAGCACAGCGAGCACCTGAAACTCGGGCGGAATATGCACCCGGAACCGACGGCCGATCACGGCGGGCAAAAACATGATCACCATGATCGCCATCACCAGAAACGCGTTCATCCACTGTCTCTCGCGGAAGACCAGCAGCAGTTCCACCGCCATGACGGCCTGGAGGGCAATCAGAGTCCTCCGGTGGATTCGTGCCGGCAAATCGGCCGTATTTTTTTTCGGGGACTGGAGGTGGGGAGAGGCTATCCATTCTGCTCGATACCTGTTGGGCAATGACCGGCATGCGACACGTCTGCTGTGTGTTCCGATATTTCACAAGGCAATGTTTATGGTATCCGGGTATTGCCCCGGCAGCCTGCATATTCGGCCCTGAAACGCCCAATGCCACGGGACGGGGTGACGAAGGACCTACGTAATCGCCGTCGCCTGGACGGGCATCAAGCCAGGCGAGACATTCTGGGTTGCCGGACTCGCGCAATTATTCCATGCTCGCCCCGTACGTCTGGCCGGGTGTATTCAGCAGCACTGCTGGTTTTGTGTGGTTGAACTGGACTATCCGCCGGCCATGATACGGATGTGGGCGGAAAAACTTCATTTCTACCTTATTGTGATGGGAAAGCATGGCGACCGACTGGGCAGCCAGACACGTTCTGCACAACAGCGCTTGCGACGTAATGATTGTTGGACGAGCGGGATCTCATTGTTGCAAGATAAGGACTGCCAGGCTGGCCAAAAAACTGCACAGTCCGTCCGCACCCGAACGCGGCTTGCCGAGTGACTCAAGCAGTTCATCGAAGCTGCTCATCGCCAAGCGCGAGTTCCGGCAGAGGAAGTAGTTCATCTAGCTGTGATGTTCCAATACCTATGAGCCACCAAGCCTTCTGTGGGGATGAAGTGGAAATCCCAGAAATGAAGCACCGTACGTTAATCTTCGGATCGAGGCGTAGGGTGCACTGGAGATTGCTGGCAGACTAATGCTTCGGGGAGAGATGGTGGGCGACTGCAGATGGCTGCTATCTGGGGCTGAACGGGCGCTCGGGGAGTGAGCCTCGACCGGCTGCAATGGCCGATTATGCAAAGTGGTCGGTTATGAAAAGTGAGATGTGTTAGCGAACGGGAAGCGCCGATGCGCAGAGGATGGAGTCCATTGTGAACTTTGCATAATCACCCGGCTATTAGGTCGGATGCCTGCGAGTAAGGTGGACGATCAACGATGGATCTTGGCTGGCGTTCTCAAAGCAAAAGGACAGGACTTCACCGGCAGGCCAGTAGGCCGGGGATACACCATGATCTGCTGCAGAGTGATGCGGCTCATAACCGACCGCTGTGCGTGACGTCGCAGTTCAGATCACAGGCGAAATTATGCAAAGCATTCCTCGCCGTCAGTTAGCGCTAGGCCGCACCCAGCAAGCGTTCCGAGAATAATTCCCCCGCCACTTCACATATCAACGACTTTGCATAATCGGCTTATGTAAAGTTTTACATAAGGCCGACAAGCCGCCCTACACCCGGTCACAGTACCCGTACCCTGAGCGTCACGGAGCGGCCAGTTATTTGGTTTTTCAGATGCCATGGGCACTCGTCGATGAAGGTTGCAGGATACGCGGTCGATCCGGGTCAGGATGAGGACAATGCGCTGTCCAGAAGCTCGACCCAGTGCCGCACCGGAATCGGGCTGCCCGATTGAAGATGGGCGAGGCAGCCGATGTTGGCGGTGGCGATCATCTCGGGTTGCCCTGCCTGCAGGTGATTCAATTTGCGTGTCTTGAGCGCACTGGCAATCTCGGGTTGCAGGATGGAGTAGGTGCCGGCCGAGCCGCAGCACAGGTGCTTTTCAGCCACGGCCGTGAGTTCGAACCCGGCCTGGGCCAGCAGTGCCTCGACGCCGCCAGTGAGTTGTTGTCCGTGTTGCAGGGTGCACGGCGGATGGTAGGCAATGCGTCTGGGCGCGGCGCGTGTGGCAAGCTGTTTGAGCGCTTCGGCTTCCGCCACCAGCACTTCGGAAAGGTCTTTTGTCGCGGCGGATATCCGCGCCGCGTGCTCGGCATACGCCGGGTCATCACGCAGCAGCCAGCCGTAATCCTTCACCATCACGCCACAGCCCGATGCTGTCATCACGATGGCTTCGATGCCGGCATCGAGATGCGGCAGCCAGGCGTCGATGTTGCGCTGTATCGCCTCAAGGCTGCCGTCGTGGTCGTTGAGGTGGTGTGCGACTGCGCCACAACATCCGGCTTCTTCGGCCGTGATGAGCGAGATGCCAATGCGATCGAGCACACGTGCGGTGGCGGCATTGATATTGGGTTTGAGGCCAGGTTGTACGCAGCCTTCGAGTACCAGCATTTTTCTCGCATGACGCGGCGCAGGCCGAGTGCCTGAATCCTCGGCTGCGGGGATGCGCGCCTGCAGAAACCCGGGCATCAGCCCGCGCACACTCTGGCCGAGTTTCAGTGCGGTGTTGAACAGCACGGGCGACAGCAAGCCTGTTTTAATGACGGACCGGGTTGCGGCTTCGCGTGAGCTGCGGCCTACTTTTTCCTCGACGACCCGCCGCCCGATATCGAGCAGCTTGCCGTATTCAACACCCGACGGGCAGGTGGTTTCGCAGTTGCGGCAGGTCAGGCAGCGGTCGAGGTGCAACTGGGTTTTGGCGGTGGGCGCCGCGCCTTCGAGCACCTGTTTCATCAGATAGATGCGGCCGCGCGGCGAGTCGAGTTCGTTGCCCAGAAGCTGATAGGTGGGGCAGGTGGCGAGACAAAAACCGCAATGTACGCAGCTGCGCAGGATGCGCTCAGCGGTCTCGCCCTCGGGGGTGGCGCGGAAGGAGTCAGCGAGCGTGGTTTGCATCAGGTCTGGCGTCTCTCATCAATCAGGGAACAGGCGGCCACGATTGAACACTCCATTCGGGTCGAAGCGCTGCTTCAAATTGCGGTGCAGGCCCAGTAGGGTCGGCGCGAGCGGAGCGAATACGCCATCCGGCGGGCGTGGGCCGCGAAACAGCGTGGCGTGGCCGCCGCAGCCTTTGGCCGCTTCGCGCAGGGCGTTTGCCGGCAGGTCGCTGATCAGCCAGCGCACCGCGCCGCCCCATTCGATCCACTGGGCCTCGCCCAGGTTCAGCGGCGGCGTGCTCGGCTTGACCGCCAGCCGCCACAGACCCTGATTCAGGGTGGACGGGCGCTTGTCGAAAAACGGCGTCGTCTGGTCGCGCAGGCGCTGCCAGAAAGCGGTGGCGTCTTTCAGCGCTTCGCCGCCCAGTCGGGCTTGCGCGGCGTGCACGGCGGACGCTGCGCCCGACATCCGCACGCTGAGCAGGCCGGCGTGCCAACTGGCGGCCGACAGCGGCAGCGGCTGGCCCGCCCACTGGTTCATTTTCAGGATCGCATCGGCCTCGTTCATTTCGAACTGCAGCGTCGTCTCTGCGGCAGGTCGCGGCAGCACCTTGAGCGAGACCTCGGTGATGAGGCCGAGCGTGCCGAGTGCGCCCACCATCAGCCGCGAGACGTCGTAGCCGGCAACGTTCTTGATCACCTGTCCGCCGAAGCGCAGCGCCTGCCCGCTGCCGTCGACCATGCGCACGCCGAGCACGAAGTCGCGCGCCGACCCGGCGTACGGGCGGCGCGGGCCGGACAGGCCGCTGGCTACACAGCCGCCGAGGGTGGCGTAAACCGGTTTGGGCACGGCGTTTGCTCCCTCCCCCCTGGAGGGGGAGGGTTGGGGAGAGGGGGAAAAGTGGGGCGGCTCGAACGCCAGCATCTGCCTGTGTTCGTCGAGCAGCGCCTCGATGTCGGTGAGGGGTGTGCCGGCGCGCGCGGTCAGCACCAGTTCCTTCGGCTGGTAGTCGACCACGCCGGCGAGGCTGCGGGTGTCGAGCACCTCGCCTGTGCCGGCGTTGCCATAAAACACCTTGCTGCCGCCGCCCTGGATGACGAGCGGCGTGCTGTGGGCGTGGGCCGCGCGGATGCGGTCGATCAACTCGTTCAACATCAGAATCGGGGGAGTTCCGGGTGCGGCAGGCGGCCGCCTTGAACGTGCATCGCGCCCCATTCTGCACAGCGGTGCAGTTCGGGTACGGCCTTGCCTGGGTTGAGCAGTGTGTTTGGATCGAACGCGGCTTTCACGTCGTGGAAGCGTGCGAGCTCGGGCGAGGCGAACTGCGTGCACATCTGCCGGATCTTCTCCAGCCCGACGCCGTGCTCGCCGGTGATGGTGCCACCGACTTCCACGCACAGCTCGAGGATCTTGCCGCCAAATGTTTCGGCCCGTTCCAGTTCGCCCGGAAGGTTGGCGTCGAACAAAATCAGTGGGTGCAGGTTGCCGTCGCCGGCATGGAACACATTGGCGACGGCGAGGCCGTACTCAGCGCTCATCGCGCGGATGCTTTGCAGTACGTGCGGCAGCTGCGCGCGCGGAATGGTGCCGTCCATGCAGTAATAGTCGGGTGAGAGCCGCCCCACCGCCGGGAACGCGGCCTTGCGGCCGGCCCAGAACCTGAGGCGCTGCGCCTCGCTGTCGGCGGTGCGAATCTCGGTGGCGCCGGACGCCGCGAGCACTTCGTGCACGGTACGAATGTCGTCCGACACTTCCTCATTGACCCCGTCCACCTCGCACAGCAGCAGTGCTTCGCAGTCGAGCGGATAGCCGGCGTGGACAAACGCCTCGGCGGCCTGAATGGCAAGCTTGTCCATCATTTCCAGGCCGGCCGGGATCACCCCGGCGGCGATGATGTTGCCAACCGCCGCGCCCGCTTTCGCCACGTCGTCGAACGCCGCCAGCACCACCTGCGCACGATCGGGACGCGGCAACAGCTTGACCGTGACTTCGGTGATCACCGCCAGCATGCCCTCCGAGCCGGTCATCAGCGCGAGCAGATCGTAGCCCGGGCTGTCGAGCGCATCGCTGCCGATTTCGAGCAGTTCGCCCTCGATGGTCCAGGCGCGCAGCTTGAGGATGTTGTGCACGGTGAGACCGTATTTCAGGCAATGCACGCCGCCGGAGTTTTCCGCTACGTTGCCACCGATCGAGCAGGCGATCTGCGACGATGGATCGGGCGCGTAATACAGGTTGAACGCGGCGGCGGATTCGGAAATCGCCAGGTTGCGCACGCCGGGCTGTACGACGGCGGTACGTGCCAGCGGGTCGATGTCTTTGATCTGGTTGAGTTTGGCCAGCACCAGCAGCAGCGCGCCATCCACCGGCAGCGCGCCGGCCGCCAGCCCGGTGCCGGCGCCGCGCGCGACCACCGCGACCCGATGCGCGTGGCACAGCCGCAAGATAGCCGCGACCTGCGCTTCGTTCTCTGGCAGCGCCACCAGCTCGGGCGTGTTGCGATACGCCGACAGGCCGTCCGATTCGAACGGCCGCGTATCTTCCGGCGCGACCAGCAGCGATTCAGGCGGCAACAGGCTGCGCAGCGCATCCATGAATGCGGGGGAGCGCACAGCGCTCATGGCGAGCAGACCCTGAGCGCGATCCGCTGGCAGACGGATGCGGCCAGGCGGTTGTGGAGGGGGCGGAGAAAGCGCGTCATGTCAGCCCCGCACTGTAGAGCGCGCGCGGCGTCGCTGCAAGCTTCTCTCTTGGGATCGTTCCATTGCCGGCGATGACCCTCCCCAAGATGTTGCTTGCTTCGCGTCTGCTTGTTTGGCACTGTGGCGGCCATGAGTTCGCAGTCGATCCCTCCCGTCAACCGCTTTCAGGTCGCTGCCTGGCTGGCGATGGCGGCAGGGTTGCTGCTGACCCTGTCGCTCCACTTGCTGCCGGCGTTGCTGGCGGGACTGCTGGTGGTGCAGTTGGTACACATGCTGGCGCCGCGCTTTGTCATCGGCCGCCTCGACCACAGCTGGGCCAAAATCCTGGTGGTGTCGTTGATTACCCTGGTCGTGCTGGGCGCGCTGGGCGGCCTGAGTGCGGGCGTGATCCTGTACTTGCGCACCGAGGGCGGTCTGGCCGGTCTGCTGGGAAAGATGGCCGAAATCATCGAAAATTCGCGTCAGTTGCTGCCGGTGTGGGCGGCGCACTGGCTGCCACAGGGCGATGACTCGGTCATCCGCGCCGGGCTGGTCGAATGGCTGCGCACCCACGCCGAGGACATCCGCCAGTTCGGCGGCAACGCCGGCCGTGTGCTGCTGCATTTCATCGTCGGCCTCATCATCGGCAGCTTCATCGCGTTGCGACGGGCAAGTCCGCACCAGAACCTGGCACCCTTGGCTCAGGCCATGTGCGAGCGGGTGAACCGGCTGGGCGAGGCCTTCCGTCGCGTGGTGTTTGCGCAGGTGCGCATTTCGGCGCTGAATGCCCTGCTGACCGGAATCTATCTGCTGTTGGTGCTGCCCGCTTTTGGCGTCAATCTCCCGTTTACCAAGACCATGATCGTTTTCACCTTTGCCGTCGGCCTGCTGCCGGTGCTGGGCAACCTCGTGTCCAATACGGTCATCGTCATCATTTCGCTGTCGCATTCGCTGGTTATTGCCGCCGCCTCGCTGGCGTTTCTGGTCGTCATCCACAAGCTCGAATATTTCGTGAATGCCCGTATCATCGGCGAGCAGATCAAGGCCCGCGCGTGGGAACTGCTGATTGCCATGGTCGTCATGGAGGCAGCCTTCGGGGTGCAGGGCGTCATCGCGGCGCCGATTATTTACGCGTATATGAAAAAAGAACTGTCCGATCGGGAGCTTATTTAATGTCCAACGAGAATGAATCGCTTGTCATCACCGCCAGCGGCGATGACAAAATTGGCCTGGTGGAAGGCTTCACGCGTCGCATCAGCGAATCCGGCTGCAATATTGCAGAATCGCGCATGGCAGCATTGGGCGGGCGTTTTGCGCTGCTGATGCGCGTCTCCGGCAACTGGGACGCGCTGGCCAAGCTGGAAGCGCGCCTGCCCGCCGTTGGCGAGGAACTCGGGTTGTCGCTCATCATCCAGCGCACCCGCCCCACGCGCGCCGACAAGCCACTGATTCCCTACACCGTCGAAGTCGCCGCGCTCGACCAGCCCGGCATCGTCAACAGCCTGGCCAACTTCTTCGCGCGGCTGCACATCAACATCGAAGCGCTCGACACCGAAAGCTACCCGGCGCCGCACACTGGCGCGCCCATGTTCGCCGTCCACATGACACTGGGCATTCCCGCCGACGCCCACATCGCCACGTTGCGCGGCGACTTCCTGGACTACTGTGACGACCAGAACCTGGACGCCACCTTCGAGCCGGTCCGGATGTAAGCGCGCGGCTTTCGATCAGTTGACCCCGTCCAACCGACGTAACTGGACTCAGAGGGTTAAGGCGACTGCTCTGACTACCCGATTGTTTTCAATCGTGTGTCCATGATGTGCAAGGCAAGGGGGATATGTGTCCCTAACGGAATGGCGCCTGCCGCCCCCAGTTTCGCCTCGTTCTGCATTGAAAAATGACTGCCGACAAAAACAGGTGCCGTGCAACGCTGGCACAGCCAGGCGATGTCGGTAAGGATCGCATCTACTGGCGACACAGGGCGGCCGGCGAGAATGATGCCGGCCGCCGCGGTTTTGTCGGCGACATGAATGATTTGCCGAATAGGCATGCTTGCGCCCAGGTAAACCATTCTGTGGCCGGCCTGCAGGACGTTCAGGGCAAAGATCAGCAGGCCGATCTCGTGCTGTTCTCCGGGCAGGCACGCAAGGATGAGCCTTTTGCCCCTGTTCATTCCGGAGGCATGGTGGAGGCGGGCGCCCAATTTGTTGCGCAACCAGGCACTGAAGAAGTGCTCCTCGGCGATGCCCGAGGCCCGTTTATCCCAGCGCAACCCAAGCGCCTCAAGAACCGGGATCAGCAGTTTCGCCGTCACCTGTTCAATCGGATACAGGGCGCAGGTTTCACCGTAGACATGGTCGAGGCGTTCGGTGCTGAAATCCTCCAGCGCCCGAAGAATATCGTCGATATGGCGCGACCATGCGCTTCCCGCATTCGAGGCGTCGCGGGGCCCTGTTTCGCCCCGGCCCGACGAACTCTCCTTGTCCATCCTCGCCACGACATTGGGCAGGCTGAAACCCTGCTCCAGCAGTTCCTGCACACGCTGCACGCGGGCGACGTCATCGGCACTATACAAACGGTGTCCAGAGGGTGCTCGGACTGGCGTGATCAATCCATGGCGATTTTCCCATGCCCGCAAGGTTGAGGCGTTGACGCCTGTTCGGCTGACCAGTTCGCGAATCGGAAAGAGGTGTGACGGTGTGTGGAAGTCCATTGATGAATTGTAGTTGTATAGAAAAACTTGCACAAGAATAGATATTATGTATAATTATTTCACCGGTACCGCTGGTCGGGAAGCAATTGGCAGGCAGTACGGGATTTTTTTGCCCGCAAACATTAGTAGTTGGCAATATTCAGTATTGCCGGTCAAGCACTTGGAAAGGGAACTCGTAATGAAGAAAATAGCTGCACTCACACTCCTGGCCACCCTTCTGTCACCCGCAGCCTTTGCGGGTGATCCGGTAGCCGGCAAACAAAAAGCCGCTGCATGCATGGCCTGCCACGGCAGCGAAAGTTTTGGCGGCATTTTCTACACGCTGCAACTTGCTGGTCGCGATGCAGACAAGCTCACCATCAAAACCAAGAAATACAAAACCGGAAAAATCATTCAGCCGATGATGAATGTTGCCGTGGCTTTCTTCAACGAGAAGGAAATTGAAGACATCTCGGCCTATTATCAGTCCCTGCAAAAACCGGCGCTGACCTCGCCACTGTTCAAGATCAAGGGTGACGATGAGGTTGAGGGCAGTGCATACGGGCCGGTCGCGTCTGCCTATTAAGGCGCGGTTAGCCGATGACGTCGACGACGCTGGTACGGGAGCGTGTTTACGATCCTGTACTGAGAAGTCTCCATGCCTGGAATGGCAGCATGGTCTTGCTGCTTCTTGCGAGTGGCCAGGTCATCCCCATGGTCGGTTTCGGCGCGGACACGGCGGTGCCATGGACGCTTCATACGTGGCTCGGCTATGGTTTGCTGATGGGACTCTATGCCCGCCTGGTATGGGGGTTGGTCGGCCCACGTCATGCCCGTTGGACCGCCTTGTGGCATCCAACAGCATGGGTCGACGCACTTTCCCGTCGGCGGTTCTTCGTGGCGCCTCAAGCCTTCGGCCATCATCCTTTGGCCAGCGGCGCCTATCTGGTCGTGTACGGTTTGCTGATGATCATGCTGGCAACCGGACTGGCGCTGGCCGCAATCGACTGGAATACCGGCCCGCTGTACGCCTGGTTCGGCCATGACGTCATGCTCAAGGCGTATGCGCGACTTCCGCATGAAGCCATAGGTTACCTGTTGATCCTGTTTCTCGGAGCTCATCTCGCCGCCTTGGTTCTGCACCCGCGACGGCACGGGGTACCTGTCGCCCAGGCAATGGTAAGCGGGTATCAATATCTGAAGGAGAAATGATGCGAACGTTTCTGATGGCCATGCTTTTATCGAGCCCTCTGGCCGGCTTTGCTGACACGCCGGCACATATTGCTGGACAGTATAAAAAGGCAGCAGGCGGTCTGGCATCGGCAGACCGGGGTGAACGGCTGTTCCGTGGGCAGCATGACGGGGGCAAGGTGGCTGCATGCACCAGTTGCCATACTCAGGATCCGAAAAATTCGGGCAGCCATGAGCGCACCCGCAAGCCAATCGAGCCCCTCGCGCCGGTAGCCAATTCGGAGCGGTTCACTGACCTGGCGAAAGTGGAAAAATGGTTCAAGCGCAACTGTAATGATGTCCTGGGGCGAGAATGCACCGTGGGCGAAAAAGCCGACTTCACGGCATTCATGCTTACGGTGAGGTGACAACAGCATGGATGTGACAGTCAAAAAACTTGCCATCCTTGGCGTCTCGATGATTCTTCCGCTTGTCTGGATTGCCAACAGCACCGCGGCTAACGAGTCGCCTTTTCCGATGCCTGCCGGACCAGTTTATATAGAGGAATGCGGTAGCTGTCATACAGCCTATGCGCCTGGCTTGCTGCCCGCACGCTCGTGGGACAGGATGATGGGCGAACTGAACCGCCATTTTGGGGAAGATGCCAGCCTAGACCCCGAAACCACCCGGCGTCTGGCCATGGAACTGCGCGCACGCGCCTCCGATTCATCTCGGGCAGACAGCCTGATGCGTCGAATTAATGCGGCGATTCCGCCAGGAGAGGCACCCCAACGGATTACCCAAACCGCGTTTTTCAAATTTATGCACGATGAAGTGCCCGCCTCGATCTGGACACGCGCCAAGATCGGCAATCCATCGAACTGTGGCGCCTGCCATGTGAATGCAGATACGGGGCGTTACGCAGAACGGGAAGTGAAAATCCCCAAGTGAATGCGGTCCAGACTATGGGCGTATAGGATCATGCAAGAACGTTAAACCAATCTGGGTACAGAGGAGATCAACATGCCAAGCCTACTTATCATTGCGCACGGAAGCCGCCGTGCCGCCTCCAATGACGAGGTCCGCCAGCTTGCCGAAGCCGTGCGTACCCAGCCCGAGCAGGCATATGACCACATCGAAACGGCGTTTCTGGAACTGGCCGAGCCAAGTATTCAGGTTGGATTGGCCGCGCTGGTGGCGAAGGGCGCAACAGAAGTGGTGGCGTTTCCTTACTTCCTTGCGGCGGGTACGCATGTGACGCAGGATATCCCCGAGGCGATTGCCGAATTTACTTCGACGCATCCCACAGTGAAGGTGCGACTCACGCCGCACCTCGGGGCATCTGGCGCTTTGCCTGCAGCGATACTCAATGTCGCGACTTGACTATTCTTCACTGACGTTGAGTTCGATGTAGAACATCGACATCACGTCTTCCTGCTTGCGCGGTCGCGGCTCGGCACGGATCAGCGCCGCCTCCACGCGCGCGGCCTGCAGGGCTGTTCGGTTGATGACCGCGGGATACAGCCTGCAGTGCTTTTCGACGGCTTCCGCCTGCTGGCAGGCGGCGTTTTCGAGCGCACTGCGCGTCGCCGGATCGAGGTGCGGCAGGAGCAGCATCCAGGGGGCCTGCCAGGCGTAGTAGTCGTGTACCAGCCGGGTGTGCGCGGCATCCATGTCAGAGGTGGCGATGAACAGCGGCGGAAAGGCGCCTTCTTCCAGTACGCGCCCATGCAGGTGGTCACCGCCTTTCAGCGTGTGCAACCCTAGCCCGTCGCCGTCGTCGGAACGGCGAAACCACTGCGCCACGCCGCTGGCGAGGCTGTTTACATGGCGGGTCAGATACGCGCCGGCGGATTCGGACAGCCCTGTCATGGAGGCACTCTGGAAATGTTCCTGCGCGGCCATGCCGGCGCGCCAGTCGAGCGGCGGCCGGGTGTCGGTTTCGCTGTCGCTGCGCACGCTGTGCAACAGCGCCAGCGGCTGGTCGTTGCGGTCGAGCAGCCACAGTTCGAAGGCGTCGCGGAACGCGAAGGGCACGGTGCGATGCACCTTGAGCAGGTGCTCGTAGACGATGGCGCCAAGGTGTTCGAGGCGCTTGAAATCGTCCGACGGATATAGCGGCCCGCGCTTCAGGCCTTTTTCCGCCGACCAGTGACCGTAGCGGATGTCGGAAATCTGCGCCCGCCGCCCGGCACGCCCGAGCCCTTCGAGCAGGGCGTCGTTGGCGACATAGATATCCCATTCAACCCCGTCGGTCGTCACGGCCTCGGCCGACTGGTAGCGAATGGTATGCATCACCCCACGAAACGGGTTGAGCAGGCGCTGGGCATAGCATTCGATCTGCATGAAGCGAACCCTACCCTGACTGGCGCGATCAACTCAAGTGCGTGTCTCGTCCGGCGACTCGCCGTTGTCGCCTGAACTCATCCAGGCGAATAGCGACGCGCGCATCGCCTGTTCGACCGTCATGTCGATCGGCTGCACCCAGTCGCGCGGCACAAATACCGTGTAGCCGCCGATCATGTAGCCCATCGGTAGATAGACCGCGACGCGGTCGCCCTGCAGGAAGCCTGGCGGCAGCTCGTCGACACTCTGGCGCGTGACCAGCCCCACAATTTCAAGCGCCTGCCCCGGCATCTTGAGCACGACCACGGTTTGCTGACCGGCCTGGGAGCGGCGCGGCGAAAAGTAATCGGCAAAGTCCTTGAGTGAGGAATAGATGCTCTTGACCACCGGCAGGTTGGTAAACGGCAACTCCACCAGTGACAGCAGCTTACCTACCGAGCGGTGCGACACCAGAAAGCCGAGCAGGAATATCCCGACAATACCCAGCAGCAGGCCCATGCCTGGCACGTAGAAGCTGCCGAAGAACGGCCTGATCATCTGCATCGCCAGCGCCTCGCTCCAGCTCAGAAAGACATAGAGCAGGTAAACCGTCAGCCCGAGGGGCAGGGCGGTGATCAGCCCGCGAAAAAAGTACTGATAGAGGTATTTGGTCAATTTGAAGCCCCGGCGACAAGCGTGTGTCGAATGTCGTTAGCATAGCAGCGAGACCTTGCTAGAATCAGCGCACTCTCCCCACCACGAAGGATGCACCCATGAATGCCCCTGTCTTGATCGCCCTTGCCCTTCCCGTCCTGCTTGCCGGTTGCGCCAGCGGCCCCAGCGCCGAGCAGCAGGCTGCCTTGGTTGATGACGCGCGTAAGGCTACCGGGAGTCTGGTTCAAAAGCTCGGCGGCGAGCTGAAAGCCGCGCTGGGCGAAAAAGGGCCGGAAGGTGCGATCAGCGTGTGCAAGGAGCGCGCGCCGCAGATTGCCGCCGAGGTGTCGAAGCAGTCCGGCTTCACGGTGGCCCGTGTCAGCCCCAAGTACCGCAACCCGGCAGGCGTCCCCGATACGTGGGAGGCCGAAGCCCAGGCGGGCCTGGAAAAGCGTCTTGCGGCGGGCGAGAAGCCTGAAACGCTCGACACCTGGCAAATCGTCAGCACCCCCGCCGGCAAGCAGTTCCGCTATGCCAAGGCGCTGCCGGTGCAGCCGGTGTGCCTGACCTGCCACGGTGATCCGGCCACGATTCCAGAAGGCGTCAAGGCGCGCGTGGCCGCCGAATACCCGAAGGACAAGGCGACCGGCTACGGCCCAGGCATGGTGCGTGGCATCGTTTCAATCAAGCGCACACTGTAATTCCCTGCCGCAAAAAATAAAGCGGGCGCGCGGGCTCAAGTCCTGTGCGCTGTCGCCGTTCCCTCCTGTGACACCTAATGATTTGTTAAGAAGGATCGCGGCGTGCTGAATCGTCTTGTGGGTATGTTTTCGGGTCATCGGGATCACCCGGACGACCTTCCTCCCCCCGTCGTCGTGCCGGACCCCGCCCCTGCCCCTGTGCGCAAGGCTTCTTCTGCCAAACCCCCTTCAGTGATGCGTCGCGAGGCCATGCTGGGCCGCAAGCAGCGGGTGGCCGGCTATACTTTCATGCTTCGCCGCGCGCTGGAGCATGCGCACGAGGCCACCCCGCCCGACATGCAGCGTCTGTACGACGAGACCTTGCTCGACAATCTGCAGAGAATGGATGTCACGCGCCTGCTGGGGCAGCGGCTCGCATTCGTGCCGGTGATGCCGGCAACCCTGTTGGATCCGATCATCGACGACTGGCCGGCAACCGGAACCGTGTGGATCCTGAAGCTGGATGCCCAGCCCCGGGTCGATGCCGCCCTGCTGGCCCGGCTGGGCGAACTCAAATCGCATGGCGCGCGCTTCGCCATGCAGGCCGAAGACGGCGTGATGCCGGAATGGCTTGAGTTGCTGAAGCTGGCGGAATACGTGTTCATGGACGTCGGCAGCGAGGACATTCCCGCGATAACCGCGCGCATGGCGGCCATCTCCAAGGCGGCTGCAGGCAAGCAGTTCGTGGCAACCGGCGTGCAGACGCTGGAAGCGTTCCACATGTGTCACAAGCTTCAATTCACCACCTTCATGGGGCCGTTCATCACTCGCCACGAGAAACTTGACGGCCCCACCATGGGACCGTCGCGCACCAAGGTGCTGGACCTGATGAACCGGGTGCGCACTGGTGTGGAACTGCCCGAGCTGGCTGAGCAGTTCCGCCACGATCCGACGCTGTCGGTGCGACTGTTGCGCTATGTCAATTCGCCCGGGATGGGGTTGCTGAACAAGGTCGGCGGCATCCAGCAGGCCTTGGTGGTGATGGGGCGCGACAAGCTCTATCGCTGGCTGACGATGATCCTGTTTATCGGCGGCCAGGCCCAGGAACTCGACTATGCCCTGCTGGAAAATGCGATGGTGCGCGGCCGCATGGCCGAGCAGCTGGCCGGGCACGAACTGCCGGCGAAGGCACGGGATGAAATTTTTGTCGCCGGCCTGTTTTCCTTGCTCGATGTGGTGATGCACATGTCGATGGAGCAGGTCCTGAAACAGGTCAGACTGCCTGCCGACATCACCGATGCCATCGTCAAAAAGCGTGGGCCCTATGCGCCCTACCTGGCGGTGGCCATTGCCTGCGAGCAGAATGACCAGACCCACCTCGATGCCCTGGCCAAGCAGATCAACCAGACGCCTGGCGAAATCAACGCGGCGCACATGGATGCGCTGCTGTGGGCGCAGGAGCTGGCCGACGTGTGAGCGCGTCCGGGGGCGGCAACGCCTGGTTCGTCTACATCCTGCAGTGCGCCGATGGCACGCTCTACACCGGGATCACCACCGATATGACGCGCCGTCTCGCCGAGCACAACGGCGAGGGCATGTTGGGCGCGCGGTATACCCGCCGCCGCCGACCGGTCGTGCTGGCCTACCTTGAGCCTGCGGGCAGTCGTGCGGAAGCGGCGCGGCGAGAAGCGGCCATCAAGCGGCTCGACCGCGCGCGCAAGCTTGCGCTGTGTGGGTCAGTCACTATTTAAGCTCAAGCGCCGTTGTCGCCATTCAGGCGCGCCAGCAGCTGCGGCATGACGTCCTCGGCGGCTCGCCGCCCGGCTGCGATGGCGATGCTGGCGCGGTGAAATTCCATCAAGCCCAATTCGGCCAGCTGCGGCGTCACCATCACGTCGGCAGGTTCGCCTGCCAGCCGGCTGCGCGTGATCAACACCTGCATGATGTTGATGCTGCTCGTCATCACGTCGAGCATGGCGGGCGATCGGGGGCCGTTGTTGGCGTTGATGCCAAGCTGGGTCATCCCGTTCTGGATGCGCGCCATGACGGTATCGGACAGCCCTGCGATTTTGGACAAAGGCTGGCTTTTTGACGGGCCGGGCGTCTTGATATGGCGTCCGAGCAGACCGGTATTCAAATCCACCGCAATCACCAGGTCGGCCCCCATCGCCCGGCATAGCGAGACCGGCACCGGATTTACCAGCCCACCATCAACCAGCCAGCTGCCGTCGCGTTGCGTCGGGGTGAACAGCCCGGGCAGTGCGATCGAGGCGCGCACCGCATCCGACACCCGGCCCTCGCGCAACCAGACTTCGCGTCCGCGCTGCAGGTCGGTGGCGACGGCGCCGAAGGGGCGTGCGAGATCGCCGATGTCGCGGTCGACGAAGTGGCTGCGGAAAAACTCGATCAGTTTGTCGCCCTTGATCAGCCCGCCATTGAGCGAGACATCCAGAAAACTGACCACGGTCTGCAGGCGCAGGCCGCGCACCCATTTTTCCAGTTGGTCGAGCTCGCCGCCGACGTAGGCCGCGCCCACCAGCGCGCCGATCGAGGTGCCGCAGACCAGGTCGGGCTCGATGCCGGCGTCCGCCAGCGCGCGGATCACGCCGATATGTGCCCAGCCGCGCGCCGAGCCGCCGCCCAGGGCGAGGCCGATGGTGGTGCGATGGGAAGGTGCCGGAGTCATGTCGCCAGCTTAATCCGCTTCGCGTTCGATGTCGCAACATTGCACGCGCCCGCCCTCGGGCGGCGGGCTCAGGATGGCGCCCGTGACCGGGTTGGGACGAAACACGGTGCACCCCTTGAGGCCGAGCGCATGGGCGTGTTGATACAGCGCCTCGAAACGTTCGAAGGCGAACGCTGCCGCGACATTGATGGTTTTGGAAATGGCGTTGTCGACGTACGGTTGCAGCGCGGCCTGCATCTGCAAATGGACGAGCGGATCGATCTGGCGCGCCTCGACCAGCGCAGGCGGCATGCCGCTGTGGCCCTGCTGTTGCCATAGGTGTAGGGCGAAATCGACCACGCGGTGGCGGCTGTAGGTGCCGTCGGTCCCGAGGATGCGGCGCGCGGCCTCGGCCGCAAAAATCGGCTCGATGCCGCTGGAGCAATTATTGGCCAGCAGGCTGATGGTGCCGGCTGGCGCAATCGCGAGCAGATGACTGTTGCGGATGCCGTGTGCGGCGATGGCGTCGCGAAGATCGCCTGGCAGGCGGGTGGCAAAGCCGCTGGCGAGAAACGGCTGCGGCTCGAATCCAGGAAACGCGCCCTTCTCGAGCGCAAGATCGATCGAGGTGCGATAGGCCGCGTTGCGCAGCCTCTGCATCGCCTGCGCAGCCAGGGTTCGCGCGGCTTCGCTGTCGTAGCGCAAGCCGAGCAGCACCAGCGCGTCGGCCAGTCCGGTGATTCCCAGCCCGATGCGCCGCGTGCGCCGGGCCTGTTCGGCTTGCGCCGGCAACGGATAGCGCGAGACGTCAATGACGTTGTCGAGAAAACGCACCGCGAGTCTCGCCGCGTCGGCCAGCGCGTCGAGATCGAGGCGGGCATCGGCGGCAAACGGCGACGTCACGAATGCGGTCAGGTTGAGCGAGCCTAAATCGCAGGCGCCGTAGGGTGGCAGCGGGACTTCGCCGCAGGGGTTGGTTGCAGTCAGCGTCTCGCGGTCGGCGAGGGTGTTGTCGCGGTTGATGGCGTCGACGAACAGCACGCCGGGCTCGGCGGTATCGTATGCCGCGCGCAGGATGCGCTGCCACAGGTCGCGTGCCTTCAGCGTGCGCTGCACCTCCCCGCAAAAAACCAGCGGCCAGTCGCGGTCGCCCGCCACCGCCGCCATGAACACGTCGCTGACCTGCACCGACAGGTTGAAATGTCGCAGCACCGCCGGATCGCGCTTGGCGTCGACGAAGGTTTCGATGTCGGGGTGGTCGCAGCGCAGCGTCGCCATCATCGCGCCGCGCCGCGCGCCGGTCGACAGCAGGGTGGCGCACATCGCGTCCCAGATATGCATGAACGACACCGGTCCGGAGGCGATGCTGCCGGTGGCGGCTGCGGCCATGCCGGCTGGGCGCAGGGGGGAAAAGTCGTAACCCACGCCGCCGCCGTGCTGCATCGTGAGCGCGCCTTCCTTCAGCGCTTCGAAGATCTGTTCGAGGTCGTCTTCGATCCCGCCCATGACGAAACAGTTGAACAGCGTCACCCGGTGTCCGGTGCCGGCGCCGGCAAGAATGCGACCGCCGGGCAGAAAGCGGAAGCCGTCGAGCAGGCCGACAAAGCGTTCGGCCCAGTGTTCGGATTCAAGATTTTCTGCGGCGGCAATCGCCCGCGCCACCCGCTGCCAACTGGCGTGGATTGTGGCCTCGCCTGCGCCGCGGTAGCGGGTTTCCCAGATATGCCGGGCGGTTTCCATGCTGAAAGGGTCGGGCAGCGTCATGGCGTGGCGATAAGGGGAGAGAGTTGAGGCATGATTCGGTTATAGCTGTTTTATGGCCTGCCGATTTCCATGACCTCGTCCCCCCACCCCTACGCCACGCTGACACCCGACAGCGCACTGGATGCGCTCGATAGCACCGGCCTCATGGCGGATGGCCGCTTGCTCGCGCTAAACAGTTACGAGAATCGCGTCTACCAAATGGGCGTCGAGGACGCGGCACCCGTAGTGGTCAAGTTCTACCGTCCCGAACGCTGGAGCGACGCCGCTATTCTGGAGGAACACACGTTCACCACAGAACTGGCCGAGCGTGAAATTCCGGTCGTTGCACCGCGGGTATTGAATGGCGCCACCCTCCATCGCCACGCCGGCTTTCGCTTCGCCGTGTTTCCCAAACAGGGCGGACGCATGCCCGAATTCGACCGCGAAGGCATCCTGCCCTGGATGGGGCGCTTTCTTGGGCGAATTCATGCCGTGGGCGCGCAGGCGAATTTCGTGCACCGTCCGACCCTCGACCTGCAAACCTTCGGCATCGCGTCGCGCGACTTTCTGCGCAGCGGCAACTGGCTGCCGCCCGATCTCGTTGCGGCATGGGACAGCGTGGTTGACCATGCGCTGACCAGCGTGGCGCATTGTTACGACCGCGCGGGGAAGGTGCGCAACATCCGCCTGCATGGCGATTGTCACGCCGGCAATGTGCTGTGGACCGATGCCGGGCCGCATTTTGTCGACTTCGACGACAGCCGCATGGGACCGGCGGCGCAGGACTTATGGATGCTGCTGTCCGGCGAGCGCGAGGAGCAGCAGGCGCAACTCACCGAGATCCTGACGGGCTATGAAGACTTCGCCGAGTTCGACCCGGCTGAACTGAATCTGGTCGAGGCGCTCAGAACCTTGCGGCTGATTCATTACGCGGCGTGGCTGGCGCGCCGCTGGGACGACCCGGCCTTTCCGGCTGCGTTTCCGTGGTTCAATTCGCAGCTGTACTGGCAGGCGCGCATCCTGGAGTTGCGCGAGCAGATCGCGCTGATGGATGAAGCCCCACTCCATCCCGGGCTTTGAAAAAGCAGACGCTGAAGGGGGGACAATGAACAAGGAACCGGCGCGCTCTGATCAGAAATCAAGGAAAGCCGGCGCGGAATGGAGCGGGGCTTTTTCCTTTTGCATTTTGTATAATCACACTTGCTTATTCAAGCATAGAATTTATATATATTATAATAATCAAATATACGGCCCTGGTCGGGCTGGCTTTATAAAAGGAGAGTGTCATGCAGGTAAAGGCTTTTTTTGATTCGCGTACCTTCACGGTGACTTATATCGTTCGCGATCCCGCGACAAATGACGCGATCATCATCGACCCCGTTCTGGATTACGAACCCGCTGCATCCAAGGTCTGGGCCGAATCGGTCGAACAAGTCATCGAGTATGTCCGCGCCGAGAAGCTTAACGTGCACTACATCCTCGAAACCCATGCCCATGCTGACCATCTTTCCGGCAGCCAGTTGCTAAAACGGGCATTCCCGCAAGCCAAAATCGCCGTCGGGGAGCGCATTACGGTGGTTCAGCAAACCTTCAAAACCATTTTCAACCTGACCGAAGACTTCGCCACCGATGGCAGCCAGTTCGATCGCCTGTTGAAAGATGGCGAAATCGTGGAGGCCGGCTCGCTCAAGCTGGAAGTCATTTTCACCCCGGGCCATACGCCCGCCTGTGCCACTTACAAAATTGAAGACGCCATCTTCACGGGTGACGCCATCTTCATGCCTGATGGCGGCACGGGACGTTGCGACTTTCCGGCAGGCAGCGCCAAGGATCTTTACCATTCCATCAGCAGCAAGCTCTACTCCTTGCCCGATAGCACCCGGGTATTCGTGGGCCACGACTACCAGCCCGGCGGACGCGAAGTGAAATGGGAAACCACCATCGGCGACGAGAAGAAAAACAACATCCAACTCAATGCAACGACAAGCGAGGACGAGTTCATTCAGTTCCGGGCCGCACGCGACAAGACCCTGGCCGCGCCCAAGCTGCTGTTCCAGAGCGTGCAGGTCAATATCGATGCCGGTAAAATGCCTGCGCCAAGCGAAGACAAGAAGCGCTATCTGAAAATACCGATCAATGTGTTCAACCTCCCGGCCGAATTGCGCTGCGAGGACATCAAGGAAACCACGGTCTGATACCCAACCCATAGCAACAACAATAATAGACGAATAAACCCGGTCAGTTGGCCGGGTTTATTCAAATCAAAGGAGGAAACATGGAAAACTTTACCCCCGTCACGGGACTGATTGGCGGCATCATTATTGGCCTGGCCGCCACCTTGCTGCTTTGGTTTAACGGCCGCATTGCCGGCATCAGTGGCATTTTCAATGGCTTGGTTACCGCACGTAGAAAGGGCGACACGCTCTGGCGTTTCCTGTTTATTCTGGGCATGGTCGTGGGCGGCGTGGTGCACCAGAATATGATCGAGCACAGCTATCAGCCTCTCAATGCGCCGACCTGGCTGCTGGTGCTGGGTGGCCTGCTGGTGGGATTCGGTACCAGCATGGGGAGCGGTTGCGCCAGCGGACACGGCGTCTGCGGCCTGGGCCGCCTGTCCGTCCGTTCACTGACTGCGGTGCTGATCTTCCTCTCCGCGGGCATTCTGACCACTTACATCATGCGCCATCTGCTGGGAGTTCTGTAATGGCACATATTCACAAATTCAAGTTCTTTGCCTTCCTCGCCGGGTTTCTGTTGAGCTTCGGCATTTCTTACGCCGGGATGATCAATCCGAACAAGATCCTGGCTTTCCTGGACGTGACCGGCAACTGGGACCCGACTCTGCTGGTCGTGCTGGGCGGCGCGGCAGGGGTGACGCTGATCACTTTCCGCTTTGTCATGCGCCTGCCGAAACCGCTTCTGCATCACCAGTTCGTATTGCCCACCCTGACGAAGGCGGACCGTCCGCTCATCATTGGCCAGGTCGTGTTCGGCATGGGCTGGGGATTGATCGGTTATTGCCCGGGCCCGGTTTTCTCATCCATTGCACTCGGCTACGCCGAACCTGTCATCGTCATGTTGTCCATGGTCGCCGGTGCGTTTATGTACAAATGGGTGAACGCAATAAAGTGAAGCTCGGCTTCAAGTGCCCCCAGATGGATCTTCAACCCCGTATCTAACCAAGGTAGAAAGCAATGTCCAGAATTGAGCACATCATGGTTCCGGTGGACGAATGGGAACTCGCGGACAGCATCGTTAAATTTGCCGAGAGAATTGCGCAGGCATTTTCCGCACGCGTATCCCTGCTGCACATCGCTCCGGATATGTTGAAACTTCCTGAAGTGCAGCAGCAATCCGTGCTGGCCGAACAGGAACGGTTACTGGCCGAGTTCAAGTCCCGATTTTCAATCGACGTCAGCCTTCGCATGGGAGATCCTGCCTCGGAGATCGTCAAATTCGCCCTGCTGGAGAAGGTCAACCTCATTGCCATGCCCACCCATGGGCGACATGGGATTGATCGCCTGGTTAAAGGATCGGTTACCGAAGAGGTGTTGCGGCACTCCCCGGTTCCGGTCCTAATGAGCAACGAACCCGAACGGGCAGCCACGGGCCACAGCCTGGAAAATGTCCGTCGCATTCTGATGCCCGTTCAAACGATGGAATCGGCCGCGCCCATCATGCCGCTGCTTGTGGATCTTGCAATGCGTATGGATTCTGAAGTGGTTCTGTATCACGACGAACGCGGCATTAACGATGTCGGCACCACCCTGGAGCCGCAGGAGGCAGCCCAGGCGATAGCGCAATGTTCCACTCGCCTGGCCAGCGAAGGCGTTCGCTATTCAACCATCCGAGCAACGTCCGCGCCCGTCGCGACAGATATTCTCACCATGGTCGGGAAGATGAATATCGACCTGGTCGTGATGACGACTCATGGACGCAGCGGTTTGACGCGTGGGGTATTGGGCTCGGTGACCGAAGACGTGTTAAGGAACAGCCCCTGCCCGGTATTGGCAGTGAAATACTGATTGGGCTGCATCTCTCGTGAAGCGGCTACGCAACCCGGCCACGGCGCCCGGCCAGTTGCCGCTGATCACCCGATGATGGTCTGAAAGCACGCGGCGCACCCCCCTCGCCTTTCCGGGTTGCTGGAAGGCGCCAAGCACAGGCCCAGGGGGGGCGCCTTGGCGCGCCTCCCTGCCGTGGTTCAATGCGCACCGAATTTTGAGCGGCGAAAAATTATCAATTCGAACGCACAACGCATGTCGATAGACGAAGTTCCCTAGGTGGCATACGAGATAATCGGATGAGCGTAAGCTTCCGCTCGATAGTCTGTCCCCGTCATGCGGGGCTAGAATACGGCGCGTTCAACATTCTCCCGTGAGGGTTCTTTGCGGCGAGCATAGGTGGGTCAACATGTGTGGCATAGCAGGTGAATTCCGGTTCGATGGCGTTCCGCCGGGTGCGGCCGCGATGGCGCGTATGCTGTACAAACTTGCGCCGCGCGGGCCGGACGGAGAAGGCCAGTATGCCGATGGCGCGGTGCGACTGGGGCACCGCCGGCTTGCGATCATTGACCTTTCCGCGCACTCGCGTCAGCCCATGGTGGATACATCAGCGGGGCTCGCGCTGGTGTTCAATGGCACAATCTACAATTACCCGGAACTGCGCGCCGACCTTGTCACGCGAGGCCATACGTTTTTCTCCGACGGCGATACCGAGGTCATCCTGCGTGCCTATGCTGAGTGGGGCGAGGCCTGTGTCGAACGTCTGCACGGCATGTTCGCCTTCGCCATCTGGAACCGCGAAAAGCTCTTTCTGGCGCGCGACCGCCTGGGTGTCAAGCCGCTGTACTACAACGCGACGGCGGGCGGCTTCCGCTTTGCCTCGACGCCACAGGCGCTCCTGGCTGCGGGTGGGGTGGACACTTCCATCGACGCGGTGGCGCTGCACCATTTGTTTACCCTGCACGCGGTAGTGCCCGCGCCGCGCACTATTTTTAACGGCGTCCGCAAGCTCGCCCCAGGCACCACGCTGACGGTAAATGCGCGCGGTGAATTCACCCACAAAAAATACTGGTCGCTGAAGGCGCAACGTCCGGCTGTGCCGAAGAGCGAGGCCGAATGGACAGAAGCGATCCATGAGAGCCTGCGTCGGGCAGTGAAGGAGCGCATCGAGATTGCCGACGTCAAGGTCGGCGTGCTGCTTTCCGGCGGGCTTGATTCGAGCCTACTGGTAGCCTTGCTGGCCGAGCATGGGGTACCCGACTTGATGACGTTTTCGGTTGGCTTCGAGGACCAACCGGAGGAACGCGGCAACGAATTTGAATACTCCGACCCGGTGGCGGCCATGTACGGTACGCGCCACCACAAATACCTGATCCCCAATGCCGAAGTGCTGCGCCGTCAGCCCGAAGCGGTGGACGCGATGAGCGAGCCGATGTTCGCGCAGGATGCGGTGGCGTTTTATCTGCTGTCCGAACAGGTCAGCAAGACGGTCAAGGTGGTGCAGAGCGGTCAGGGCGCGGACGAGGTGTTCGGTGGCTATTTCTGGTATCCGCGGATGGCGGCGGAAACGTCAGGCAGCGCGCTCGAGCGCTTTCGCAGACACTACTTCGACCGCGACCACGACGAATTCCAGGCGATGCTGACCCCGCCCTGGCACGGCCCGGACTACACCTCGGAAACCATCGCTGCGCATCTTGCCGAGCCGTTTGCTGACGAGTTCATTGATCAGGTGCTGCGCATGGACACGACCATGCTGATCACCGATGACCCGGTCAAACGCGTGGATAACATGACCATGGCATGGGGGCTGGAAGCGCGGGTGCCGTTTCTCGATCATCAATTGGTGGAACTGGCCGCCTCGATGCCGCCCGAAATGAAGCTGGCCTCAGCGGGCAAGCATGTGCTGAAAACCATCGCGCGCGGCCTGATTCCCGATGCGGTGATCGACCGCAAGAAAGGCTACTTTCCGATGCCTGCGCTTAAATTCGTGCGCGGCGAATTCCTCGATTTCATGCAGGACATCCTGAATTCGCAGACCTGCCGCGAACGCGGGCTGTATCATCGCGGGTATGTGAACAAACTGCTGGATGCGCCGGAGCAGCACCACACCCAAATCCAGGGCAGCAAGCTGTGGCATCTGGCGCTTCTTGAATACTGGCTGCAAAAAAATGTGTAAACTTTTACTCTTCTTCGTGGCCGCGCTGGCGGCCCTCCCCGTCCACGCACAAACGCCTTTCGACAGCTGGCTGGCTGAATTCCGTCAGGAGGCCCTGGCGCAGGGCATTTCCCCCGCGACCCTCGATTCTGCGCTGACCGGCGTCACGCTGACTGAACGCGTGGTGTCGCTCGATCGGCGCCAGCCCGAGTTTCTGCAAACGTTTTCCGATTACCTGAAACGGCGTGTCACCGAGTCGCGGGTTGCGCTCGGCCAGGGCAAGTTGCGAGACCACGAGGCGCTGCTGGATGCAGTCGAGCGGCAATATGGCGTGCCCAGGCAGGTGCTGGTGGCATTCTGGGGGCTGGAAACGCATTACGGCGCGATCCTCGGGAGCCACAATATTCCGGCGAGTCTCGCCACCCTGGCCTTCGATGGCCGCCGCAGCGCCTTTTTCCGCAGCCAGTTGCTCGACGCGCTGCGCATCATCGATGGCGGGCATGTCAGTGCGATCGACATGAATGGCTCATGGGCCGGCGCGATGGGACACATGCAGTTCATGCCGTCGACCTTCCGCGCGTATGCGGTGGATGGCGACGGCGATGGCCGCATCGACCTCTGGCGCTCGCTGCCCGACGCCATGCATTCCGCCGCCAACTATCTCAGGCGGGCAGGCTGGCGCGCGAACGAGTCGGTGGCCGTGCAAGTGCGCCTGCCGGAAAACTTCGATTGGCGGCTGGCCCGCAGTGGCCATCGTGTGCCGGTGGCCGAGTGGGCCGCACTTGGCGTGCAGTTGGTGGATGGCGCTGCGCTGCCGTCCGTCAAGGGACCGGCCGCCATCGTGGTGCCGCAGGGCTGGCAGGGCCCGGCCTTCATGCTGTTCGATAATTTTGACGTGGTGATGCGCTGGAACCGGTCGGTCAGCTATGCGCTGTCGGTGGCGCAACTGGCAAACGAGGTGGCCGGCGGGGCTGAACTGGAATGGCCGGCGGGCACGGCGGACCCCCTCAGTACCGTGCAGGTGGAAATCCTGCAGAAAGCCCTGAACGAAATGGGGCTCGACGCCGGCACCGTCGACGGCGTGCTCGGCCCGCGCACCCAGACGGCCATCCGCCGCTATCAGGTCATGCACCAGCTTCCTGCAGACGGCTATCCTTCGTCCAGCGTGCTGGCGCATGTCGGGAAAACGCATGCCGCCGCAGTGGCCGCCGGCCAGTTGACGCTGGCGCCCGCGCCCACTTTTTCCGAGACGAACGGCCAGCCTTGAGTTGGCCGAAGCAGAAAGGACCCGCTTCATGAGCCTGGTGTGCTGGAAATGTGGCACGAGCCTGGCCGGCATGTTGCCGCCCTTGTCGCGGTATGACGTCTGTCCGAGCTGCCGGGCTGACCTGCATGTGTGCCGGCTGTGCCGCCACTACGACCCGCACCGCGCCGGACAGTGCCGCGAGCTGGCCGCCGACCGTGTCGCCGACAAGACGCGCGCCAACGACTGCGGGTGGTTCGTGCACCGGCCGGAAGCCTACAAGGGGGGTGGCGCAGCCATCGCGCAGGCCAGCCGGGGGGCGCTCGATGCCCTGTTCGGCGGCGAGGCGCCGAAGCCTGAGCCGCCGCGGTCGGCGGACGATCTGATGAAGCCTCCCGCCGCTAAAGCCCGTTCGGTCTTGTAGCGGGGGTTTCCGGGGTCACAGACCAGAGCGCCTGGGTGTTTCCACCCAGGCGACTTACCGCGATCTCACCCGGCGTGGGCCGCGTTTCCGCAGCCGGTTCGGAGCCTTCCGCCCCTACCTTTTTCCTTGTAATTCCGCACCGCTTCTTTT
>JAWOJD010000006.1:0-5038 GCA_046484355.1 Thiobacillus sp. | reverse complement strand
TGGCATCCCGCCACCCGGCCTGCCGCGCTGGCGCTGGATGCGCCGCCGCGCCCGCAGTGGCTGGGGCTGTCGGTCAAGTCGCACACGCCACAGGACGACACCCATGCCACGGTGGAATTCATCGCGCGCTACAAGCTCAACGGTCGCGCGTTCAAGCTGCACGAGACCAGCCGCTTCGAGCGGGTGGATGGGCGCTGGTTATACCTCGACGGCGAGCAGCACGCATGACGCATGAGGTCTGCGTGCCGCCCTTTTTGCCTGCTCACCGTGCGCTCAGCATCATCCACACCAGACGCCGCGCCATTTCGCGTTTGCGCTCGGCGTATTGGGTGGGGTTGGAATTTGCATTGGCTTCGCCCGGCGCCATCTTGAAGCGTGCGCTGTCGGCGCTGCGGCTGCGTTCGCCCACCGTCTGCTGTTTGTCGGCGGACACCATGCCGACCCGGTCGAACCCCGGACGGGGTTTCAGCGGTTCGGCCTGAGCCACGCCCACGCCCAGATTGAACAATGCTGCCATCATGATCATCGTCCCGGTTTTCATCCTGTTCTCCTTTAGTCGAAGTCTGCGCACCCTGCGTCAGAACTTGATGCAAGCGTAGGCTTCGGGGACAGTCGATATAAGCAACCCGGTCGAAACCGGGACGGCCAACCGGGTTGGTCTGCAAGCGGACACCCCTTTTTCAGGAAGACAGGCATGGACTCCACACGACGAGGTTTTTTGCGGCAATTCGGCGTCGGCGTGCTCGGCGCAGGCGCCCTGGCGGCGCTGCAGGCCCACACCCGCTGGGCGCAGGCGGGGGCCATGCCGGGCGGACGCGCCGGCTACGGCGACCTGCAGCCGGTGGCCGATCAGCGCGGCCTCACGGTGCTGGCCTTGCCGCAGGGCTTCAGCTACGTCACTTTCAGCCACTTGGGCGAGGCGTTCGAAGGTGGCACGGTGGCGCGCAACCTCGACGGCATGGCGGCCTTCGCGGGGCGCGATGGCCTCATTCGCCTGATCCGCAATCACGAAGTCAACAATCGGGCAGGCAAGGCCGCTGGCGGCGTCGGCGGGCCGGAGGCGACCCGGTACGACCCGCTGGCGATGGGCGGCTGCCATGTGCTCGATTACGATCCGGCCAGCCGCAGTCTGGTGCGCGAGTTTGTCGGCCTCAACGGCACGCATGTCAACTGCGCCGGCGGCCATGCCTGGAAGCAACGCGGCTGGCTGTCGTGCGAGGAAACCACCGACGGCCCGATTCAGGGCTACGAACAGAAACACGGCTATGTGTTCGACGTGCCCGCCACCTTGCAACGGACCCACCCCGCACAGCCCCTGAAGGCGATGGGCCGGTTCAAGCATGAGGCGGCGACGGCGGATCGGGACGGCATCGTCTATCAGACCGAGGACGCCGGCCCGCGGCACGGCAGCGGGTTCTATCGCTTCGTGCCGCATCAGGCCGCCGATCTGTCGCAAGGTGGTCGCCTGCAGATGCTGCGGGTGCGCCCGCAGCCGCAGTACGACGCACGCCAGAATCAGTGCGTCGGCCAGCCGCTCGCCTGCGACTGGGTGACGATCGACGCCCCCGACCCTGACCTGGAGGCCGGTGCGCCGGGCTGCTTTACGCAGGGCTTTGCGCGGGGCGGCGCCCGCTTCAACCGCCTGGAAGGCCTATGGCTGGGGCAGGACGGTCGGTCGGTGTTCTTTGTGTCGACCTCGGGCGGCGATGCCAGGCAGCCGGGCGGGCAGCGTGCGGACGGATTCGAGCCGGGCTACGGACAGATCTGGCAATTCCAGCCTGATCCGGATGGCGGGGTACTCACCCTGGTATTCGAATCGCCCGACGGCAGCGTGCTCGATTCGCCCGACAATCTGTGCGTCACGCCCAGCGGCGGCCTGCTGCTGTGCGAGGACGACGCCAGCCCGGAAGACGGCGACAGCGACCTGCTGGCGGCCGAAATCGCCAACGTCAACCGGCTGGTGGGCCTTGGCCGGGAGGGCCGGCCGTTTCCGTTCGCGGTGAATCTGCTGAACAGCAGCGAACTGGCCGGCGCGTGCTTCAGCCCGGACGGCCGCACGCTGTTCGTCAACGTCTACGGCGACGGCACGCCGGGCAGCGGCATGACCTGCGCCATTACCGGCCCCTGGACATCCGGCCCGCTATAGAAACCGCCATTGCGCCATTGCTGCTCAGGATGTCACTCTGAATTGCCGCGCAACACCAGGTAAACCGACGCTAGCAGCGCGACCAAGGTTGCAACGAATATCGGCAATTCCATCATGGCTGAGAAGTCACCCAGGCCGGCGAATTTGCCGATACTGTGATACAGAAACACAGAAACCAAGCTGATGCGCAATAGCCAGTGGGTGTGGGTGAAACAGTGGGTGCAGTTGAGCATTGTCATCATGTACCTCCGTGGAGTTGAGGGATGGGGACAAATTGGTCGGGGTGGCGCGGGAAGGCTTACCCCCCCGAGGCAGATAGGGCTCAGATTTCGGTTTCGCGTTTGCGCGCCAGTTTGACCGGCAAGAAGTTGTGGGTGGTCTGGTGACCGCTCTGGAACAAGCTGGTTTTTTGTTCCGGAGCTATGTGGAATTCCAGCGGCGACATGCCTTCGGTTTCGATCAGCACGGTATTGAGCCAGAGATCGTCGCTCAGGTATTGGCGCGAGATCGTGGCCATGTAGGTGCGGGTCAGCTTGAAAAGATAGTCGGCCAGCGGCAGCATCTTGCGAACCGGGTGGTTGGCGACATGGTTGTCGCGCAGGCGGAAACACACGACCGGCGTGTGGTCGCCGGCCAGTTGCGGAAGAGACCGTCCTTGCCGGCGGCGGGGGCGCTCAATCGCGCAGCAGCAGTTTGGTTTTGTCCAGTTCGTAGGACCAGGGCAGGCCGACGTTCTTCCACCCGTTGACCACGCGCCGGCCCTTGTTGGGGCCTTCCTTGGCCATGTCGCCTTCAAACCCGTCCACCACCGACCACACGTTGGTGTAGCCCTGCTTCGCCAGGAAGTCCGCCCCCAGCGCGCTGCGGTCGCCCGAGCGGCAGATCAGAAGGACGGGATCGCTCTTCTCGGTGCCTTTGTCGAGCGCCCAATACTCGAAATGGGACAGGAAGTCCGGATTGGGGAAGCGAACGAAAGCCTTCTTCTTGTCGTCCCATTTGTTGTAATTCATGGTGCCGAAGGAGGCGTTGCCATCGATGCCGTGCGGCGCGCCGACAAATAGCAACTCCTCAGGCGTGCGCAAGTCCAGAAACAGCGTCTTGGGGTGCTTCTTCAGGAAATCCGGCACCTCCCTGGCTTCGATGTACAAACCGAGTTTGGTGACCTTGATGTCGGGCAAGGTGGCGGGGTCGACCGCGAAAGCCGACAGGGGCAGGAAGAGCAGGGCTGCAAACAGGGCAAGCAGCGGTTGTGGCTTCATGGGAGGCTCCAGAAAGTTGACGACAGGCCCAGTATAGTCAGCGATCGGTTTGTCAGGTCGAACGCGATCGGTTGGCTTGGGTTGCCATGCCACGGCGGCGGGTGGGCGGAGTCAGAAATCCAGCTTGAAGCGAACGCCCATCCGTTTGTCATTGGCCGACAGCGGGTCGTCGGCGGCGGATACCGGCGGCGGCGGAGCGAAGTCCATTTGCCACGTGTTGCCGCCTCGCCGAAGCGTGGCGGGCGCGGCCAGGTGATCCATCAGCGGCTGCGCAGCCCCCTGGCTGCCGAAATGGGGCATGTAGGGTGCGTTCCACGAGGAAAAAGCGGATGCAGGGATGCTCTTGGCCTGCCCCTTGGCACAAACAACCTGGGGCAAGCCGGTGAGCATGGCCAAGCCCAGCATTGCGACCTTGCGTTTCATGATGCACCCTCCCCGATATTATCTTTATGTATAGCCATGGTTATGAGATGGTCAAGTGGCAGGGTGGAAGACGGTTGCCACAAAAATGTGCTTGCGAAGACCGCTCGCGCGTAAGCAATCGTTAAATTTCTGCGCATTCGGGTCGCCACAACCCTTTTCAGGTGCTAGATTGCCGGTGACAGGCTGTCATGGCCTGCTTGACTAAATAAGGAGAAGCCATGCGTACACCCCTCGCGATTGCATTGCTGGGACTGGCCCTGAATGCCTGGGCCGCCCCCGAGAATTACAAGATTGACGACAGTCATAGTTTCGCCAACTGGAGCATCCGCCACATCGTCGGCAAGACCACGGGCACCTTCACCGGCGTCAAGGGCACGCTGACGCTCGACCCGGACAATCTCAATACCGGTGCGGCCAACGTGACGGTCAGCATGTTTTCGCTGGAATCCGGCCATCGCGTGCGTGATACGCATCTGCTGTCCAGCGATTACCTGGATGCGGGCGCCTATCCCGAGATGCGCTTTGTTGCGAATGGCTTTCGCGCCACCGGCAAGGACACAGGGGTGATGAGCGGGCAACTGACGCTGCATGGCGCCACCCGGCAAGTCGACATCCCCTACAAGGTCCTTGGGACGGCCACCGATTTCTGGGGCAATGTCCGCACGGCATTCGAGGGCCGGCTGAGCCTGAATCGTTCCGATTACGGCATTACCAAGCATGTCGATGGCGGTACAGGCATGATCGGCAACGAGGTCGACATCACCCTGCTGGTCGAAGCGCTGAAACTGGGCTCCGATGGCCAACCGGTCAACATGAAGGCCAAACCCGTTGTTCAGCCTGTCGCAACCCCTGCACCCGCGCCTGTGGTGGAGCCTGCCAAGAAGGACAGCAAGCCGGATCTCCGGGACATGTTCAAGGGGATCTTCAACTGAGCAAAGGCGTAGCCATCAGTTTGAATGAGGGGCGGCCGATGGTCGCCCCTTTTATTGGGTGCGCCCGGCAGGGCGCACTTACTTGGAGGTGAAAGTCCCCTACACACCCGGCAAGGGGAAGTGTTAGCTGAACGGCAAGGGTGTCCGTCGCGAGGCGGAATCTGAAGGAAGCTGAAAGCAAAGTGCTGGCCTGACGAACAGGAAGCGGATTAGGCGGTGTAGCGGGGTGAGGCGGCCAATATCGTCAAAGCCCGATACTTGCACGGGACGCTACGACG
>JAWOJD010000088.1:0-25657 GCA_046484355.1 Thiobacillus sp. | reverse complement strand
CTTCGATAAAGCGCGCCGAGCTCGAAATATCCTGGCGGTTCTTGCCCAGACTGCTTTCTACGAAAATGGTCATTAAAGATTGCACCACTTTCTTGTCCAGATCGCCATTCGCATCCTGGTATCTGATGGTATAGAGGTTTTCCCGTCCGGCATCGGCAATCGAAATCTTGCCGGCCAGACCGTTCAGCATTGCTTCGGTCTGCTCCGGCGTTTTGGCTTTCACATCCAGGTCGGTCATGCGCGCGACTTTTTCCAGCGTCGGACGACTCATCAACTGGCGCGTCATCAGCTTGATCTGCTGCTCGACATTGGGCTCAGCCGCCAGTCCGGACAGCAGGGGTTTCAGCAGTGTCTGCGTATCCACATAGACGCGTGCCGACGCCTCGAACCGGTCTGGCAGGACCATCACCCAGGTCCAGCCGACAATGCACACCAGCCACGCCACCACCACGCCCCACCAGCGTCGATGCCATGCAGCCTTGGCGTACCCCAGAATTTGTTGCAGCAGTTGATCCATGCAGACAGTCCATTAATAAAGCACCCGGCAGCCAACGGCTTTGGGCACAAGCGCCGCAAAAGCGGCGTGGGCAGACTTAGAACAGGCTTTCAGGCACCACCAGCACATCGCCCGGGCGCATATCGACATTGGCTGAAATATCGCCACCCTTGAGCAGATCTTCCAGACGCACACCAAGATGGGCCTGCTTGCCGTCTATCGTTCGCAGGATGTAGGCCTTGTTGCCCGCAGCGAAGTCGGTCAGTCCGCCGACCGAGATCATCAGGTCGATCAGGCTCATTTTTTCGCGATAGTTCAGCGCCTGCGGCTTGGCCGCTTCGCCCACCACACGGATCTGCTGGTCGAATGGGCCGACGCCCCCGGCAACGATGACCGTGGCGATGGGCTCCTGAATGTATTTGGACAGCGCCTTTTCAATATCGCGCGCTAATTGGGAGGGGGTTTTTCCGGAAGCCTGCAAATCCTCGATCAAGTTCATGGTCATCTTGCCGTCGGGGCGCACCGGGAAACTTCCCGAGACCTCGGGATTGCGCCAGACGAAGACATTGACCGAATCACCGGGACCCACCAGATAATTCCAGTCATAGCTGCCCGTCTGCGAAGGCGCCGGCGGGTAAGTCGGCGTGCTGGAGCAGCCCGCCATGGCAGCAACCGCCAACACCACGCTGACGCGTGCGATATGCTTGTTGATTGTAAACATGTCCAGCCTCCCTTATATATGCAGTTAATCCGCTGACATTATGCCAGAGCAGATTAATAATCCAGCGTCATCGGCGAAGACTACCAGCAAACCCCGGGCCACGTTCCATCTATCGCACAGCGACTGATCAGCAAGGCATGTGCGCCTTGCCACCGCGCCAATTCCGTCGGCCTTTCGGCGAGAGTGTCGTAAGGTCGTCATCTGCCGATGTATCATGCCCACCCATGACCGACCCCACCCTCGACAGCCTCGATGCCCTTCGCCAGCGTATCCGGCAATTTGCAGGCGAACGCGCCTGGGACCGCTTCCACACGCCCAAGAACCTGGCGATGGCGCTCAGCGTGGAAACGGCCGAGCTGCTTGAGCCCTTCCAGTGGTTGACGGCTGAACAGAGCCTGAACTTGAACCCTGAACAGCACGCGGCCGTGCGCCAGGAAATCGCCGACGTGCTGATCTATCTGACCCGGCTGGCTGATGTGCTGAATATCGACCTGCTGGAGGCGGCCGCCGACAAGCTGGTGATCAACGCGCGCAAGTACCCGGTCGACAAGGCGCACGGCAACGCGACAAAATCTTCGGACTTTTCATCATGACCCACCCGCATTTCAAACATCACGTCTTTTTCTGCACCAACCAGCGCGATGACGGCGCCAAATGCTGCGGCGCAGCGGGTGGTCAGCACATGCGCGACTACCTGAAGAAAAAGGTCAAGCAAGCCAAACTCAACGGCGAGGGCAAATGCCGCATCAACAGCGCCGGCTGCCTCGACCGTTGCGACGAAGGCCCGTTGCTGGTCGTGTATCCGGAAGGCACCTGGTACACCTACGTCGATGAATCCGATATCGATGAAATTTTCGAGGTTCACCTCAAGCACGGACGCATCGTTGAACGCTTGCAGTTGAAATGAAACGCTACAAGCTACGTATTCCGGTCTCGACCGGCAAACTGGAGACCGTCATTGACGATCCCGAAACCGACCGCAATGGTCTGCTGCTGGTTGCGCATCCGCACCCGCTGCATGGCGGCAGCCTCGAAAACAAGGTCGTCACCACTCTGGCCCGCGCCGGCAACGAGGCCGGCTGGGTATCGGTCCGTCCCAATTTTCGGGGGGTCGGCATGAGCGACGGCGCGTTCGATGCAGGCGTCGGTGAAACCGAGGACTTGCTGGCGGTCGCCCGGTTCGTCGAATCCAGTTATCCCGGCCTGCCCTGGGTGCTGGCCGGATTCTCATTCGGCGCGTTTGTGCAGCACCGTCTGCGCCAGCAACTCGATGCACAACGACTGATTCTGGTGGCGCCGGCGGTCACCATGTATGAATTCGACCCGGTGCCGCCCGACACCGTGATGATCTATGGCGACGCCGACGAACTGATTCCACCCGCCGCCATGCGCTTGTGGGCCGAGCAGCACGCGCTCACGCAGAAAGTCATCCCGGATGCCGGGCATTTCTTTCATGGCAAGCTCAAGGAACTGAAACAGGCCTTCATGGAAGCCTGTCCATGCTGAGCGTTCGCGGGCTCTGCAAACACTATGGCGACACCCAGGTGGTGCGGGGCCTTGATCTGGAGGTCCGGCGCGGCGAATGCTTTGGTCTGCTCGGCCCCAATGGCGCCGGCAAAACCACCACGCTCCGCCTCTTGCTGGGGCTGATCGACCCCGATAGCGGCAGCATCGAACTGGCCGGCCTCGCGGTGCCCGAGCACGCCCGCGAGGCGCGGATGAAAGTCGGCGTGGTACCGCAAATCGACAACCTCGACCCCGATTTCAGCGTGCGCGAAAACCTGTTTGCCTACGGCCGCTACTTCGGCATGAGCAAGGCCGCCATCGCCGCGCGCGTCCCCATGTTGCTGGAGTTTGCCGGCCTGGCGCACAAGGCCGATGCGCAGATCGCACAACTGTCGGGCGGCATGAAACGGCGGCTCACGCTGGCCCGCGCGCTGGTGCATGACCCCGATATCCTGTTCCTCGACGAACCCACCACCGGGCTCGACCCGCAGGCGCGCCACCTGATCTGGCAGGGATTGCGACGGTTGATCGCGGACGGCAAGACCATCGTGCTGACGACGCATTTCATGGATGAAGCCGAGCGCCTCACCGACCGCCTCGCCATTCTCGACCACGGTCGTGTCGTCGTCGAAGGCGCACCGCGCGCGCTGGTCGAATCCCACATCGAACCCGCCGTGGTCGAAATATTTGGCGAAGGGCTGGCCGACTGGACGCACCGGCATGCTGCCGGCTTGTGCCAGCGCCATGAAACCGTCGGCGAGACCCTGTTCTGCTACACCGGCTCCGCCGACACCGTGATCGACACCTTGGCGCAAACCCCGGCGCTGCGCTACCTGCACCGCCCTTCCAACCTCGAAGACGTGTTTCTCAAACTCACCGGACGCGACCTCCGTGATTAGGCATCTCCGTATTCCGAACGTGTCATGGCGCTTCATCCCTGTCTGGCACCGAAACTACCTGGTGTGGAAGAAGCTGGCCATTCCGGCCCTTCTCGGCAACCTGGCCGATCCGATGCTGTACATGCTCGGGCTCGGTTACGGCCTTGGCAGCCTGCTGCCCGACGTAGGAGGCATGCCCTACATCACCTTTCTTGCCGCCGGCACGGTCGCCTACAGTACGATGAACGCCGCCACTTTCGAAGTGTTGTATTCGAGCTTCTCGCGGATGCACGTGCAGCGCACCTGGGACGCCATCCTCAACGCCCCGATGACGCTCGACGACGTGATGCTGGGCGAACTGACCTGGGCGCTGACCAAGAGCCTGCTCTCCGGCGTCGCCATTCTGGCGGTGATCTGGGGCCTGGGGCTGTTCGGGAGTTTCTGGTTGACGCTGTGGATCATCCCGGTGGTCGCGCTGGTCGGCTTCTGCTTCGGCGGCATGGGGCTGGTGATGAACGCGGTGTCGCCCAGCTACGACTTCTTCCTGTATTACTTCACGTTGGTCATCACGCCGATGGTGCTGCTGTGCGGCGTGTTTTTCCCGGTAACGCAATTGCCGCCCATGCTCCAGTCCGTGTCGGCCTGGCTGCCGCTCACCCACGCCATCGACCTGGCGCGTCCGCTGGTCGTGGGCACCGTGCCTGACAACATCGCCCTGCACGTCCTTGCGCTGCTGGCTTATGGCAGCCTGGGCTACGTCATCGCACTGGCGCTGACGCGCAAACGGCTGCTGAAATAAACCGGCGTTGAAGTGTCGCCGAAGGCGTCGGCCGCTGGACGCAGCGGACACCGTAAAGTCGGTGCCATGCACGGCGGGATGCGGCCTGCATCCTCACAGAAGGCTGGAACGGGAATTGCAGCATTGCCCGTATCACCTGCATCCGGACCGCTGCCATGCCACGCACCTCCTCCGCTTCACGCGCACGCCGAATCCGTCGTATCGGGCTGCTTGGCCTGCTACTCACCACGCTACTCACGCCTGCCGGCATCATCGTTAGCACGGTCACCGCTGCTGCCCTGATTGGCGGTGCGTTCCATCTGAGCCGCGCGGAACCCGATACCGCCGTCACGCCCCCGCATCCCGTTTCCATGAAGACCGGCAACCCGCAACACCTCAACATCGAGCGCGATGGAAAAACCCTCGAACTGGTCATCGCCGAAGACACACCCGGAAATGGCAGCGGCGCAGGCAGCTTCGATCCAGCCAGCCCGCTGTTCGTCGGCCTGACTAGCGGCGACCCCGCGCACCCCAGCGCAGTGGGAGGCGGCGTGCCCGGATCGGGCGCACCGGGCGGAGGCAACATGCCCCAAGGCGCGCCGTCCACTGTACCGGCCCCGAATTCGCTCGCATCCGGCGAACCGACCGGCACGCCGCCCAGCGGCGGAATCCCCCCGACGGGCTCGCCGACCGCCGGCACATCGCCTGGCGGCTCGTCCACCCCACACGTTGCCAGCGGCCCTAGCACCCCTCCGGGCGAGGGTGAGCCGACGAAACCTGGCGAACCTAACCCGACTGCAACCAATGGCGCGCCGAACTCGGACAAGCCACAGCCGACAAACGACCTACCCCCAGACACGCTGCCCGGGCCCGATACGCTGCCCGGCCTGCTGAGCCTACCGCTGGCAAGCGCTCCGCTCGACGCGCAGACAACGCCTACGGGCACGCGACCGAACGCCGTTTCGGAACCGTCGATGTTGGGATTGATGCTGCTGGGATTGGCCGCGATGGCCTGGACGACGCGTCGGCGGATTCCGAACTGATCAGACGCCTGCCGCCTGCTGGTCGGCGTGATAGCTGGAGCGCACCATCGGCCCACAGGCGGCATGCTTGAACCCCATCGCCAGCGCTTCCTGCTCGAACTGCGCAAAGCGCTCGGGCGTCACGAACCGAATGACCGGCAGGTGATGCTGTGAGGGCTGCAGATACTGACCGAGCGTCAGCATGTCGACGTCATGCGCACGCAGGTCGCGCATCACCTGCAGGATTTCATCGTCCTCCTCGCCCAAGCCCAGCATCAGCCCGGATTTGGTCGGAAGTTCGGGGTGGCGCGCCTTGAAGTCCTTCAGCAATTTGAGCGAATTCGCATAATCGGCGCCCGGACGCGCGGCCTTGTAGAGGCGCGGCACGGTCTCGAGATTGTGGTTCATCACATCAGGCGGCGCAGCGCTCAATATGTCCAGCGCCTTGTCGAGCCGTCCACGAAAATCCGGGGTGAGGATTTCGATCCGGGTTGCCGGAGCGGCGTCGCGCACGGCGGCAATACACTTCGCAAAGTGTTCGGCGCCGCCGTCCCGCAGGTCGTCGCGGTCGACGCTGGTGATCACCACGTATTTCAGGGCCATCCGCGCAATCGTCTCGGCGAGGTGACGCGGCTCGTCGACGTCCGGCGGCAATGGGGTACCATGGCCGACGTCGCAGAACGGGCAGCGCCGCGTGCACAGGTCGCCCAGGATCATGAAGGTGGCGGTGCCGTGGCCGAAACATTCGCCCAGGTTCGGGCACGATGCCTCCTCACACACCGTGTGCAGCTTGGCTTCGCGCAGAATGTCCTTCAGCCGGCCGACGTTCGGCACGTTGGGGGATTTGGCACGGATCCACGACGGCAGTCGCATGCGCGGCTGCGGCACGATCTTGATCGGAATGCGCGCGGTCTTGGCCGCGCCTTTGTGCTGGAGAGGGTCTGCCATACTATGCTCGAAACGTTTCCGGAACAGGATTTTAGCCTATGCGATTACCCGTCCTAACCCTGCTGGCGGTGTGGAGTGCATCTGTCGCTGCCAGCGGCCCCCACGTGGACGAATCAACCGGGCTGGCCACCTGGCAGGTCGAAACCCGTGGCATCCAGTTGCGGCTGACCCAGATCAGCCCGAATCAGGTGCGTGGGTTTTATCAGGCGCGCGGATTTCCGGCCGCGGCGGCAAATGAGTACGCCCGCGAATGCATCTTCATGACCGTGGTGCGCAACGTCGGGGACATGCCGCTCGAACACCGCCTCTCGGACTGGCATTACGTCGTTGCCGGCCACGCGCCACAGGCCATTCGCAGCAAAGCCGAATGGGACGCCCGGTGGACCCGGCTCGGCGTCACCGAAGGCGCGCGGATTGCGTTCACCTGGGCGCAGTTTCCCACTGAGCAGACCTTTGCGCCAGGCGACTGGAACCAGGGCATGACGGCCTTCAGCGCGCCCCGCGAGAGCAGCTTCGACCTGCACTTCATCTGGCGTATCGGCGACACGCGCTATTCAGACGTTCTCAAGGAGATCCACTGTGCAAAAGATGCGTAATCGGCTGGCGGGCCTGGTGTGCACCGCTTTTCTTGTCCTGCCCGGAGCAGGCAGTCACGCGACCGACCTCCCGCCCCTGTCCCACACCCTGACGATGCTGGCGCCAAAACCGGCGCCGCCGCTGGTGCTGCAAGACCTCGACGGGGCGACCCACGACCTGTCGAAGCTCGGCGGCCGCGTGGTGCTGGTGAATTTCTGGGCAACCTGGTGTCCGCCGTGCCGACGTGAAATGCCGTCGATGCAGCGGCTGCTCGATCAATTCAAGGGCGAGGCCTTCAGCGTGCTGGCCGTGGACATCGGCGAGGGGGCCGATACCATCGAAGCCTTCACCAGCCAGCTCGACACCATGCTGAATTTTCCCATTCTGCTGGACACTCGCAGCCACACGCTCCAGGCCTGGAAGGTGGCCGGACTGCCGACCACCTTCCTGGTCGACCGTCAGGGCCGCATCATCGCCAGCGCCATCGGCGG
The DNA here is from genome assembly GCA_046484355.1 of Thiobacillus sp. Taxonomy (GTDB): domain Bacteria; phylum Pseudomonadota; class Gammaproteobacteria; order Burkholderiales; family Thiobacillaceae; genus Thiobacillus. The sequence goes on along the minus strand of JAWOJD010000088.1, from coordinate 18,241 downwards.
ACGCGAATTCGACCACCCGGAGGTCGTCCAGACCATCCGGGAAGTCCTCGGCAAATAGTCAGGCCTTGACCCACACCTGCCCGGCCTCGATCCTGACCGGGTAGGTCCGGATGGGCTCGTCGGCTGGGTCGCAGGTCGGCTGGCCGGTGACAAGGTCGAAGTAGCTGCCGTGCAGTGAACACTTGATCTTGCCGTCCTTGATGCAGCCCAGGTACAGCGAGTAGTCCTCGTGGGTGCACATTTCATCGACGACGTAGTGCGTGCCGTCGGCATTGCACAGTAGCAGCCGTTTGCCGTCGATGACGACGCGCTTCATCTGCGCCGGCTTGAGTTCGTCGGCTGCGGCAATGGCGACAAATTCCCCCATGCTCAGCCCACCCTCGCGACGGCCTTGCCGGAATCCAGCACGGCACGAATTTGCGTGGCAGCCTCGGCGACGCTCGCCGCCCGGCCAATATGGTGCAGGATGATCGAGCCGGCCAGCACCAGCGAATCGTAGGTCGCGCCCCTGTCGCCCTTGAGCGCCAGAATGCCTGCTTCGGCAGCAGCGCGCGCGGTGGCCTGGATGTCGATGGCGGCGACAATCTCGTCTGCGCCCGCCTCGGCCGCAACGGCACCAGGCAGCGGCACGGCGCGCACCGGCTGGTCGATCCCCAGGGACACCGGATCGATGCTCGCCTCGATTTCGGCATCCTTGTCGTGGTAATGGAAGTATTTACCGGTCTGGCGCAGCGACGGCAGCACCCCGCCTTCGACACCTCGCACGATGCACGCGGTATCGAACCCGGCTTCGCGCGCCAGATCGGCGTACACCGGCGGATATGGCTTGTGCACATAGCCGGTGACGAAATGGGTCCGCTTCCTGCCGGCGATGGGCTTCGACAGCACTTCCACCGTGGTCAGCACCTGGCGCTTGATCATCTGCGTGCGCAACGGAATCAGCTTGTGCATGCCGGGGTTGGATTGCGCCTGGTCGATATAGGTCCAGCCCAGCGCGGGATCGGTCAGCCGTGCAGCGGCCTCGGCGGGCGACAGATCAACCGGCACACCTGCGGCCTGCAGCACATGGCGCGCGGTCACGCCGTACTTGGGGCCGACCTTGTCGAGCCCGTGGCTGACCACATGCACGCCGAGTTCGGCCAGCAGCGGGCCGAGAAAAGGCGCCGCCGGCAGGCAGCGCGTGTAGCCGTCGTAGGGATCGCCGATATCGACCACTTCGTCGACGTCAGCGGTGATGCGCTGGGTCGTTTCCAGCACGGCATCCAGCGCCCCGCGGTTTTCGTCCTGCGTTTCGCGTTTCATGCGCAGGGCGATGAAGTAAATGCCCATCTGCACCGGATCGATGACGTTGTCGATGATGGCCTTGGTGCCCAGATGCGCTTCGGTGCGGCTGATATCCTTGGACAGGTCGGGGCCGGTGGCGATGCGCTGGATGATCGAGCGCATCAGCAGTTTGGGATCGGATGGTAGGGTGTCGGTGTTCATAAACAACTCCAATGGAATCCGTAAGAATACTAATAACCGACTAAATCAGTCAAGAATAGATCGTGCCAAGCAGGGTGCCGGCAAGCGTCAACTCCAAGTCGTGCAGGCTTTCATTCACGCCCAGATCGCGGCATTGGGTGACCCGCATCCCGGCGTAGCCGCAGGGATTGATCGCGGCGAACGGGCTCAGGTCCATGTCCACATTGAGCGCCAGGCCATGGTAGGTGCAGCCGTGCTTGACGCGAAGTCCGAGCGCGGCGATTTTCGCGTCCGCCACATAGACGCCGGGCGCGCCGGCCTTCCGCACAGCGTTCACGCCCCGCGCCGCCAGCAAATCGATCACCGCCTGCTCCAGGCGCGTCACCAGTTCGCGGATGCCGTAGCCGCGCCGGCGCAAATCGACCAGCACATAGGCCACGATCTGCCCCGGGCCGTGATAGGTGATCTGCCCGCCGCGGTCGATGGGCACGACAGGGATCGTAGTAACGGCGATCAAATGTTCGGGCTTGCCGGCCTGGCCCTGGGTGTACACCGGCGGGTGCTCCAGCAACCAGATTTCGTCCGGCGTGTCGGCCGACCGCTGCGCGGTGAAATCCTGCATTGCCCGCCAGGTCGGCGCATAGTCCACCGTCCCCAGATGCCGGATCAGCGCCGGTTTGCCGCCCGTGCTCACAATGCCATCTTGACCCATGGGTGGGCGGTGATCTCGCGATACAAGGCGTCGAGCTGGGCCTTCGAGGTGGCGCGCACCACGCAGGTCACGCTCAGGTAGTTGCCTTTACTGGAGGCCCGCATCTCCACGGTTTCGGCGCTGAAATCCGGCGCATGGCGCTGCACCAGCTCGACCATGGTTTGCGCGAAGTCGTCTCGCCGTTCGCCCATGATCTTGACCGGAAAGTCGGTGGGGAACTCCAGCAGAGTCTCTTCATCGCTCATGCACGCATCACCTGATGTTTGAAGGTCTGGTACAGCGCATCCATCTGGCGCGCCAGCGGCCCCGGCACGCCTGCACCGACGGGCACGCCATCCAGCTTGACGATGGGCATGATTTCCCGGGTCGACGACGTCATCCACAATTCGTCTGCATCGCGCACCTCGGCCTCGGATATCGCGCGCACCTCGGAAGCGATGCCGTGCGCCGCAGCCAGCTCCAGCACCACGTCGTAGGTAACACCGGTCAGCATCAGGTTCGACGGCGGCGGCGTCCGCACCACACCATTCTTCACCACGAAAATATTGCTTGCGGTGCCCTCGGTCAGCCAGCCGTCGCGCAGCAGGAGGGTTTCGGCGCATTCGGCGTCCACCGCCTGCTGCCGCAACAGGATATTGGCCAGCAGCGAAATCGCCTTGATGTCGCAGCGCATCCAGCGGTTGTCGACGGCCGTCACCGCGCATGCACCGGCGGCTTTTTGCTCGGCCGAAGCCGTCACCAGCGGCTGCGCGAACATGAAGACAGTGGGTGGCACGCCCCTGGGAAACGGATGGTCACGCAGGGCAACGCCACGGGTGACCTGGATATACACCGACTGATCGGCGAAATCCTGCAGGCCGACCAGCTGCAGAATCAACCCGCGCCAGACGTCGATTCCATGCGGGTTGGCCAGCCGGATGCCGTCCAGGCTGGCCTGCAGGCGGCGCAGATGATCGTCGAGCCGGAACGGTTGTCCCGAGTACACCGGCACCAGTTCATAGACGCCATCGCCAAAAACGAAGCCGCGATCGAGCACGGGAATCTTCGCCTCGGCAAGCGGCATGAATTCGCCATTCAGATACACGCTCATGGCAGGATTACTGCGCAAAGAACAGCCGGATCGAATCCCAGCCACGCCCCATGATGCCCGCCACGCCGACATCGTGCAGGGCCACCAGCGGATAGTCACCGAGCGGCTTGCCGTCGAGCTTCAGGCGCAGGGTGCCCATGCGCTGGCCTTTCTTGATCGGCGCGACAATGGGCTGCTGGGTGATGATGTCAGCCTTCACCCGGCTGGCGCTGCCGCGCGGGGTGAGCAGATGAAAATCCTGGTCGAAGCCGATGCTCACCGAGCTGCGCGACCCGCGGTAGAGCGAGGCCACCTTGACCGGTTGCTGCGCGCGGTAGAGCAGCACGCTGTCGAAATGTTCGAAGCCATAGTTCAGCAGCTTGAGCGCCTCCTGGGTACGCTGCGTGTCCGATCGCGCGCCCAGAATCACGGCAATGCGAACCTGGTCGCCGCGCTGCGCTGATGCTGCCATGCAGTAGCCTGCCTGAGTGGTGCGGCCGACTTTCAGGCCGTTGACCGTGCTGTCGCGCCACAGCAGCCGGTTGCCGTTGTAGTACGCCAGCCCCTTGACGGCAATCTCCTTCTGGCTGAAAAATGCCTGGCGGTCGGGAAAGTCGCGCAGCAGCGCGCGCCCGAGCAGGGCCAGGTCGCGGGCGGTCGACTCGTGCCCGGGTTCGGTCAGCCCGGTGGCGTTCATGAAATGGGTGTTCTTCATCCCCAGCCGTTTCGCCTCGCGGTTCATGCGCTTGACGAAGGCCGCCTCGCTGTTGTCGCTCGCCAGCACCAGCGCAAGCGTGGCGTCGCTGGCCGACTGCACCAGCATGGCCCGCAGCAGCGTGTCCACGCTGACCTTGTCGCCGGCCTTGAGAAACACGCGCGCGCCGTCTGCCTGGGTGGCAGCTTCCGGCACGTCGACCGTCTCGCCCAGACTCAGTTTGTTTTTCTGGATATCGCCGAGCAGCACATACGCCGTCATTAGCTGGGTCAGCGAAGCCGGCGCCAGCGGCAGATCGGGCTGATGCGCCGCCAGATCCCGGCCGCTGGCCTGATCGACCAGTACCCAGGCACGCGCCGACAAGCCGCTGGGGGCAGCCCAGGCCGCAGCAGACATGACTGCGGCCAACAAAAACAGTAGATATTTCATGATTGTTCCCGTCTTTCACGTCTGATCAGGACGGCATTCAGGTCGAGACGTTCCCGCACCCGCGCACGTTCCGCCCGTGCGTCGTCGTCGCTTGCATAGGGGCCGATCTGAACCCGATGCAGCACACCGGTCAGGACAATGCGGGCGCGCGAATCGTCAAGTTCCAGCGCACGCTGAATCCGTTCCAGCAAGTTTTGGGCATTCTCAACCTGCAAGAAGGCGCCGATCTGCAGATACACCCCGTCGTTGACCGCCTCGCCCTGGACGTCGTAATCGTCGGGATCGATACTTTCCAGCCGCACCCGTGCACTTCCCTTGTTCAGAAAGCCCAGCTTGTGCGCTGCCGTATACGACAGGTCGACGAGGCGATCGCGGTGGAAGGGCCCGCGGTCGTTGATCCGCACCACCACGGATTTTCCGCTGCTGAGCAGGGTCACCCGCGCATAACTGGGGATCGGCAGGGTGGGATGCGCGGCGGTCATGGCATACATGTCATACGGTTCGCCGGACGCGGTTTTCTTGCCCTGAAAGCGGCGACCGTACCACGAGGCCAGTCCTTCTTCTCGGTACGGGCGGCGCCCGATCAGCGGCGTGTAGCTTTTACCCAGCGCCATGTACGTGCGGTTGGCAAAGCGATGCAGCGGCTCGCGACGCGGCACCGCATCGGGCACAGCGTCCAGGTTCGACGGCGGGTTGGCCTCGGGACCATCGTCAAGATAATAGCCACCGCTTTTCGCCGTCGAGGAAGGCTTCTGCGCGTAGGCGGACGGGCTGCTGCCGCACCCCCCCAGCACCAGAGTGAGGGAGACGACGCCCATTGTCAGAATGTTGTTCATGGCGGCATTTTATCTTGTCATGACTTGTTGAGCTGGCGGTGCGCTGCCACGCTCATCAGGATGCCGACACCCAGCAGCAGGGTAACCAGCGCCGTTCCCCCATAACTCATCAGGGGAAGCGGCACGCCAACCACCGGCAGAATGCCCGATACCATGCCCATGTTGACGAAGACGTAGGTAAACAGATTCAGACTTAGGGTGGCGGCCATCAACCGGCCGAACTGGGTCGGCGCCCGCGTGGCGATGACCAGCCCACGCGCGACAATCGCCAGATACAAGCCCACCAGAAATACTGCACCGACATAGCCGAATTCTTCGCCGAACACCGCGAATATGAAGTCGGTTGTTCGTTCCGGGATGAAATCCAGCTGGGCTTGCGTGCCATGCATCCAACCCTTGCCAAACAGCCCCCCCGAACCGATCGCGATGGTCGACTGGATGATGTGGTAGCCATCGCCCAGCGGATCGGCCGAGGGATTCAGCAGCGTCAGCACCCGGCGCTGCTGGTAATCGTGCATCAACCCCCACACCACGGGCAGGCTCGCCGCCACTAGGGCGCCGCCACCGAACGTCACCTTCCACGGCAATCCGGCGAAAAACAATAGATAGAACCCGGAGGCACCGATCATCAGCGCCGTGCCCAGGTCGGGCTGGCGCAGAATCAGGAAGAACGGCACCAGCAACATCACGCCGCCGATCAGGAAATTCCGGGCGCGCAATACTGTTTCGTTGCGCTGGAAATACCAGGCCAGCATCAGGGGCAGCGCCAGCTTCATCAGTTCCGACGGCTGAAAGGCGACGACCCCCAGGTTCAGCCAGCGCCGCGACCCGTTACGAATCTCGCCGAACAGCGCCACCCCGATCAGCAGCACCACGCCCACCACATATAGCGGCGGCCCGACTCTGGAGAGCAGATGAGGCGGCACATTCGCCATCAGCACCATCAGGCTCAGCGCAATGCCGATGTTGACGAGGTGGCCCGTGATCCGCGCCGGGCTCTGGCCCGACGCGCTCGCCACCACCGCCAGGCTGATGCCCAGCAACAGCAGCACCAGCGCCAACAGCACGCCATCGAGATGGGTCAGCCTGCGGGTGATCCAGTGGCTAGTCTGCGGCATCGCCCGCCTCCAGTTTCATGTTCGCGGGACGCTTCCCGGTCAAGTAGTAATCAAACACCGCCCGCGCGATCGGCGCGGCCGTGCCGCTGCCCGAGCCACCGTTTTCGACCAGCACCGCAAACACGATGCTCGGCGCTTCGGTCGGCGCATAACCTACGAATAAGGCGTGGTCCTGATGCTGCCGCGCCAGCCGCTTGGCGTCGTAACGGGCGCCCTGTTTGATGCCGACCACTTGCGCGGTGCCGGTCTTGCCAGCAATCGTGTAGGGCGCACCCGCAGCGGAGCCCGCCGCCGTGCCGCCCGGTCGCATCACGTCCATCATGCCTTCGCGCACCACGTCCAGGTGGGCCGGGGTAATCGCCACCTGGCCGCGCATCACCCCCGGCAGCGGCTGCCAGGCATGAGTGTGCGGATCGCGGATCGCCTGAACCAGGCGCGGCTCGATCCGCCTGCCGCCATTGGCAAGCATGGCGGTCGCGGTCGCAAGCTGCAGTGGGGTGGTCAGATTGTAGCCCTGGCCAATCCCTGCGATGACGGTCTCACCGGGGTACCAGGGTTTCTTCCAGCGCCGCTGTTTCCACTCGCGCGAGGGTAGCAGGCCGGCCGATTCCCCGTCGAGGTCGATGCCGGATTTTTCGCCCAGCCCGAACTTCGACAGATAGCGGTGCATGCGGTCGATCCCCAAATCCACTGCCAGCCGGTAATAGTAGACATCGCACGACTGGGAAAGGGAGCGCCGCAGATCGACCATGCCATGCCCTTCGCGTTTCCAGTCGCGGAACTGGTGACGGCTGTTGGGAAGCGAGTAATAGCCCGGATCGTCGAAGCTGTCCGAGGGCTTGCGCAGACCCAATTCCAGCCCGGCCAGCGCCATCAATGGCTTGATGGTTGACCCCGGCGGATAGATGCCGCGCAGCACCCGGTTCACCATCGGCCGATCGGGCGATTCGTTGAGCGACTTCCAGGTTTCCGGATCGATGCCGTCGATGAACAGGTTGGGGTCGAATCCGGGCTTGCTCACCAGCGCCAGCACGCCCCCGGTATTGGGGTCGAGCGCGACCAGGCCACCCAGATAGTCGCCGAATGCATGCTCGGCCACCGCCTGCAGATCCAGATCGAGATGCAGGCGCAAATCCTTGCCCGGCACCGGCGGGATGCGCGACAGCATGCGTACCGCACGACCATTGGCGTCGGTTTCCATCTGGTCGAAGCCGGTACGACCATGTAACAGGGCTTCGTAGCTCTGTTCCAGGCCGGTCTTGCCGATGTGGACGCTACCGCGGTAATTCAACTCGCGGGTCTCCTCGCGCAAGCGTTTCAAATCGCGGTCGTTGATCCGGCCGATAAAGCCAATCACATGCGCCATGCCGGGGCCAGCCTGGTAGTTGCGAAACAGCCGTGCCTTCACCTCCACGCCCGGCAGTCGATAGCGGTTGGCGGCGAGCACTGCCACCTCCTCGTCGCTCAGCTTGCTTTTCAGCGGAACCGTCTCGAACTCGTGCGACTCGCTCAGCAGCCGCCGAAACCGTCGCAATTGCCCCGGCGTGATCTCGACCAGCTTGCTCACCTCGGCCAGTGTGGCCTCCAGTCCGGCGGTCTCGGATTTCGTCAACTCCAGCGTATACGCCGAATAATTCTCGGCCAGAATGCGGTCGCTCCGGTCCAGAATCAGCCCGCGATTGGGTGCGGTGGGCACCAGCGAAATCCGGTTGCTCTCAGCCAGCTGGATATAGTGTTCCTGCTTCACGACCTGCAGATAAAACCCGCGCGCCAGCAACGCAAACGCCAACAGGCCGACAAACGCCGCGCCGACCTTCAACCGGCCCTGAAAACGCGCGAGCTCGCGGTCGAGGTTCTTGAGCGGCGTGGCCAGCTTCATGCGCCGTCCCGGATGCCCTTGCCATGCCACAGGCGAACAAACAGGGCGATGCCATACCACAGCAGGGTGCTGCTCAGCGCCGGGATCAGCATGGCCAGGCCTGCCGGCGGGTTGACCGCCAGCCAGCCGACCAGCAGGATCGCCAGCTGCACGGCCAGCAGGATGGGGAACAGTTGCGCCGACTGACGAAACGGATCGAACTGCAGCAGGCGCAGCCGCAGAAACTGCACCAGATAGACGCCGATGACATAGGCGATGGCATGCTGGCCAAACACCGCGCCATCCTGGAAATCAGCGACCAGCCCCAGGAGAAAAGCCGCGCCAAAGGCAATGCGCGTCGGTTGATGCAGGGTCCAGAAGAGGAGGCCGACCAGGACGAAGTCCGGACGCAAGGGCAGCGCCCACCCCGACCACGGCAACTGCTCCAGCAGGACCGCCAGCACGAGCGTGCCCAGAATGCGGCGCCAACTTCCTGCCGTATGCGCTTCCATGTTCAAGGTTGATGCTCCTGTGGCTTGGCAATCCGAACCACCAGCGCGGCACGGGAGCGGTCGAGCCCCGCCAGCGGCAGGCATTCGACTCTCAGATAGGGGCTGGCCTGGGAGCGGGAGACCCGGCTGACGCGCGCCACCGGAATCCCGGCCGGGTAGACCCGGTCGATGCCCGAGGTGAGCAAACGGTCGCCGGGGCGCACATCGGTCTGCGCCGGCATGTAGCGCAGCTCCAGTCGGCCGGACCCGCTGCCGGCCGCCAGCCCGCGCTGGCCGGTGCGTTCGACGTACACCGGCGTCAACTGCTCGCGGTTGCTCACCAGGGTCACTTCGCTTGATCCGGGATACACCCGGTTCACCTGCCCGACCAGCCCGAACGCATCCACCACCGGCAGGCCGCTGCGCAACCCTGCGCTGGCGCCCTTGTCCAGCGTGATGCGCTGGGCAAACCAGTCGTGCCCCTTGTACAACAAGGCGGCTTGCACGGCCTGCTGGCCGGAGCGCGACCGCATCTCCAGCAGGGCGCGCAACTCGGCATTCTCACGCGCCAGTTCCCGGGCATCGTTCACGCCAACATATAACCACGCCCGCTCGACCAGCAGCGCGTCGCGTTCATTCTGCAATAGACGGTGGCGGGCAAAAAACCCGCTCAATTCGGCGACCACGTCGTTCGGTGCACGCATGACTTCGCGCACCGGCTGCAAGATCAGGGAAAACCCGCTGCGCAGTCCCTCAAGGGCGTGATAACGGGCGTCGGCCACCACACAACACATACCGAGCAACAACCAGATCGACAGGCGGGTGGCCGGCTTCAGACGACGGGCGAACGTGAGCTGACCGGGCATCGCCATCAGACAAGGCCCGGCAACCGGTCAGGATCAAGGGGAATGCGGCTCACGTCCAGCTGCACCCGGAAGCCGCGTGCGGCAGGATTCACTCGTTGGTAAAGACCGTGGCCAGCTTGTCCATGTTCTCCAGCGCCATGCCGGACCCCCGCACCACGCAGGTCAGGGGATCGTCGGCGACGATCACCGGCAAGCCGGTTTCTTCCATCAGCAGACGGTCGAGATCACGCAGCAACGCGCCGCCGCCGGTCAGCACCATGCCTTTTTCGGCAATGTCGGCACCCAGCTCGGGCGGGGTTTGCTCCAGCGCCTGTTTGACCGCGCTAACGATGGCATTGAGCGGCTCGGTCAGGGCCTCGAGGATTTCGTTGGACGACACATTGAAGCTGCGCGGCACCCCTTCGGCCAGACTGCGACCCTTCACTTCCATTTCGAGCACCTCGGCACCGGGGAAAGCCGACCCCATGTTCTTCTTGATGCGCTCGGCGGTCGCTTCGCCGATCAACATGCCGTAGTTGCGACGGATATAGTTGATGATGGCCTCGTCCATGCGGTCGCCGCCGACGCGAACCGAATTGGCATAGACCACGCCACCCAGCGAGATCACGCCGACTTCGGTGGTGCCGCCGCCGATATCGACCACCATCGAGCCGGTTGCATCGGCCACCGGCAGGCCGGCACCGATTGCCGCCGCCATCGGCTCCTCGATCAGATAGACCTGACGTGCGCCGGCGCCAATGGCCGATTCGCGAATCGCCCGGCGCTCCACCTGGGTCGAGCCGCAGGGCACGCAGATGATGATGCGCGGACTGGGCCGGAACATCCGGGTGTCGTGCACTTTCTTGATGAAGTACTTGAGCATCTGCTCGGTGACCGTGAAGTCGGCAATCACGCCGTCCTTCATCGGGCGGATCGCCTGCAGGTTGCCGGGGGTGCGCCCCAGCATCTGCTTGGCTTCGGCGCCGACCGCCTGCACGGTGCGCTTGCCGCCTGCGTGCATGTCGGTACGGATCGACACCACCGAAGGCTCGTCGAGGACGATGCCGCGGTCGCGTACATAAATCAACGTGTTGGCCGTACCCAGGTCAATCGCGAGATCGGTTGAAAAGTAGCTGGTCAGGAACTTGAACATAGTGGCTGGCTCTCCCGCGCGGGGCGGGCAAAAGGGCAGAAAAAACAAGGGGGCTATGATACCCTAACGGGCTTGACTCCCGTAAGCCAGCAGGTGTTTTATGTCCATAAGCACGGACGATGTCCGACGGATCGCGCGGCTTGCCCGCATCGAAATCAACGATGCCGACGCTGCCTCCGCCCAGACGCAGCTCAATTCCATTTTCGACCTTATCGCTTCCATGCAGGCCGTGGACACCCGCGGCGTCAGTCCGATGGCCCACGCACAGGAGGTGTACCAGCGCCTGCGCGCGGATACCGTGACCGAAATCGACCGTCACGCCGCTTTCCAGTCAGTCGCACCCGCGGTCGAAAACGACCTCTACCTCGTCCCCAAAGTCATCGAATAATTCCATGTCAGAGTCCGACGCAAGCCTTTCCGCGCTCGCCGCGCAGCTGGTTGCCAGGCAGGTGTCCAGCCGCGAGCTCGCCCAGCAGTATCTCGACCGCATCGCCGGGCTGAATCCGTCGATTAACGCCTTCATCACGGTGGATCCCGAACGGACGCTGGCCGAAGCGGCTGCCGCCGACGCACGCATCGCCGCCGGCCAGGCCGGCCCGCTCACCGGCGTCCCCATCGCGCACAAGGACATCTTCTGCACCGACGGCTGGCTCACCACCTGCGGCTCGAAAATGCTCCACAACTTCGTCGCGCCGTATGACGCCCACGTGATCCAGCGCTTCAAGGCCGCCGGCATGCCGAGTCTGGGTAAGACCAACATGGACGAATTCGCCATGGGGTCCAGCAACGAGACCAGCTATTTCGGCGCGGTGAAAAACCCCTGGAATACCGCCTACGTACCGGGCGGCTCGTCGGGGGGCGCGGCCGCCTGCGTCGCCGCGCGCATGGCGCCCGCCGCCACCGGTACCGACACCGGCGGGTCGATCCGCCAGCCTGCGGCCTTTTGCGGAATCACCGGGCTCAAGCCCACCTACGGCCTGGTATCGCGCTTCGGCATGATCGCGTTCGCCTCCAGCCTCGATCAGGCCGGGCCGATGGCGCCGTCGGCCGAGGACTGTGCGCTGCTGCTTAATGTGATGACCGGCTTCGACCCCAACGATTCGACCAGCCTGGAGCGTGAGAAGGAAGACTACACGCGCGACCTTGACAAGCCGCTCGCCGGCCTGCGGGTGGGGCTGCCCAGCGAATTCTTCGCCGAAGGGCTGAACAGTGAAGTCGCCGCCGCGGTGGAAGCCGCCGTCGCCGAACTGAAGAAACTCGGCGCGACGACGGTCGACATTTCGCTGTCCAACTCCAAACTCGCGATCCCGGTCTATTACGTGCTGGCACCCGCCGAAGCCTCGAGCAACCTGTCGCGCTTCGACGGCGTGCGCTACGGCTACCGCGCCCCGGACTATGCCAACCTCGACGACATGTACAGCAAGACCCGCGCGCAGGGCTTTGGCGCGGAGGTCAAGCGCCGCATCATGATCGGCGCCTACGTGCTCTCGCACGGCTATTACGACGCCTATTACCTGCAGGCGCAAAAAATCCGCCGCCTGATCGCCCACGATTTCGACGAAGCCTTCAAGCGCTGCGACGTCATTCTCGGCCCCACCACGCCGGGCACGGCATTCAAGCTCGGTGAAAAGTCCGACGACCCGGTCGAAATGTATCTGAACGACCTCTACACCATTCCCGCCAACCTCGCCGGTCTGCCCGGCATGTCGTTGCCGTGCGGGTTCGACGGTCACGGCCTGCCAATCGGCCTGCAACTGGTCGGCAACTATTTCAGCGAGGCGGCACTGCTCAACGTCGCCCACCAATACCAGCGGGCGACCGACTGGCATGCACGCGCGCCGGAGGGTCTGGCATGAAGTGGGAAACCGTCATCGGGCTGGAGGTCCACACCCAGCTCGCCACGCAATCGAAGATTTTCTCGGGCAGCAGCACCGCGTTCGGCGCTGCGCCCAACACGCAGGCGAGCGCGGTCGACATCGCGCTGCCCGGCGTGCTGCCGGTGTTGAACAAGGGCGCAGTCGAATGCGCGATCAAGTTCGGCCTGGCGATCGGCGCGACGCTCAACCGCATCAACGTGTTCGACCGCAAGAATTACTTCTACCCCGACCTGCCCAAGGGCTACCAGATCAGCCAACTGGCCAAGCCCATCGTCGAGGGCGGCGCGCTGAAGATCCTGGTGGACGGCGAAGAAAAGACGGTCAACCTGACCCGCGCGCACATGGAAGAGGACGCCGGCAAGTCGCTGCATGAAGACTTCCACGGCATGACCGGCATCGACCTCAACCGTGCCGGCACGCCGCTGCTGGAAATCGTGTCCGAGCCGGACATGCGTTCCGCTGCCGAAGCCGTCGCCTACGCGCGCGCGCTGCACACGCTGGTGACCTGGATCGGCATCTGCGACGGCAACATGCAGGAAGGCAGCTTCCGCGTCGACGCCAACGTCTCGGTGCGCCCGGTCGGCCAGGCCGAATTCGGCACCCGCCGCGAGATCAAGAACCTCAACTCGTTCAAGTTTCTGCAGCAGGCCATCGACTACGAAGTGCGCTGGCAGATCGAGACGCTGGAAGACGGCGGCCGCATCGAGCAGGCCACGGTGCTGTTCGACCCCGACACCGGCGAGACGCGGATGATGCGCAGCAAGGAAGACGCGCACGACTACCGCTATTTCCCCGACCCCGACCTGCTGCCGGTCAAACTCGACGAGGACTGGATCGAGGCCGTGCGCGCCGCTCTGCCCGAACTGCCCGCCGCGATGCAGGCGCGTTTCCAGGCCGACTACGGCGTGTCCGCCTACGATGCGGGCCTGCTGACCGCTTCGCACGCGCTTGCCGGGTATTTCGAAACGGCCGCCCGCGCCTGCGGTCAGGGCAAGCTCGCCGCCAACTGGGTGATGGGCGAGTTGTCCGCCACCCTGAACAAGGCCGAGCTCGACATCACGCAGAGCCCGGTGACGGCCGAGCAGCTCGGCGCGCTGATCATGCGCATCCACGACGGTACCTTGTCGGGCAAACTCGCCAAACAGGTGTTCGAAGGCTTGTGGGAAGGCGCCGGCGACGTCGATGCCATCATCGAGACACGCGGTCTCAAGCAGATGTCCGATTCCGGTGATCTGGAAAAGATCATCGACGAGGTGCTCGCCGCCAACCCAAAATCGGTCGACGAATTCCGCGCCGGCAAGGACAAGGCCTTCAATGCGCTGGTCGGACAGGTGATGAAAGCCAGCCGCGGCAAGGCCAACCCGGCCCAGGTCAACGACCTGCTGAAAACCAGGCTGCAGTAATCGCCATCACTAAACGTCAAAACGCGTTGGCAGGGTCACCCGCCAGCGCGTTTTGTCATGCAGAATGGTCTGCCCGATGCAGGCGCCGTCAAGCCTACTTGCCGGTCAGCTCGCGAAAGCGCGCCTTGTTCGCTTCGTACCGCTCGCTCACCCGCACCATCGCTTCTTCATTGTTCAGAATGATGCGCCGCAGCTCAAGGCTCTCGCGGCTGGCCTGGTTCAGCCGTTCCATCAGGTTGGGGGCCACCGGACGGCCGGATTTCTTGATGGTGGCGACCCGGGCCCGCAGTTCGGCCAGATTGGCCTCGACCGCCTTGCCCCGGGCTTCCGCGCCCTTGATCGCCAGCCGGTGGTGCTCCAGCGCACGTTCCTTTGCCAGATCGATTTCCGCCACGGTCGTGTAGGTCTGGGTCAGCGCGCGATCCTGTTGCGCCTGGTAAGCTTGTGCCTCCTGGATCCGCCGCTGCTCAGCCTGGCGCTCGGCCTCGGCCTGGCGCTCGGCCTCGGATTTCGTGCGCCGGACGACATTGCCCTGCTTGCTCATCTCGGCCGCACCGCTTTTCTGATAGGTCGGAGGCAAGGTATCGCTGTAATGCACGCGTCCATTGCCGTCCACCCAGCGATACATCGCCGCCTGCGCCGATCCGGCGCTCAGCAGCAGGACGGCCAGCAGCGCGCTACACGCCATATTCAGCGCGGTATCCGGCCACAGCCTGCAATTCTGCCTGTCTGTCTGCATCGTGTTCCAAAAACTCCACCAGGTTGTCCAGGGTCACCACCGCCACCACCGGAATCTCGTATTGCTCGCGCACTTCCTGGACGGCCGACTGCTTGCCGGTGCCGCGTTCCATGCGATCCAGCGCAATCACCACGCCTGCGGGTTCGGCCCCCGAATGGCGGATCAGTTCCACCGATTCTCGCACCGAAGTCCCCGCCGACATCACATCATCCACAATCAGCACGCGACCTTTCAGCGCCGCGCCCACCACCGACCCGCCTTCGCCGTGGTCCTTCGCCTCCTTGCGGTTGAACGCGAACGGCACGTTGCGGCCCATGCCCGCCAGCGCAATCGCGATGCTCGCCGCCAGCGGAATGCCCTTGTACGCCGGGCCGAACAGGACATCGAACGCGATCCCCGAGTCGGCAATGGCTTTCGCGTAAAATTCGCCCAGCCGTTTCAGCTTGTCGCCGTCGTTGAACAGCCCCGCGTTAAAAAAATAGGGGCTCATGCGCCCCGCCTTGGTTTTGAACTCACCAAAACACAACACCTGCGACGCGATGGCGAATTTCACAAACTCGGCTCTGTAATCGGACATTTTTTCACGCTTCTTTAATGAATAACACGATGCGAATTATATCGGCCAACCTCAACGGCATCCGCTCCGCCTCCACCAAAGGTTTCTTCGACTGGCTGCCCAGCCAGGCCGCCGACGTCGTCTGCGTGCAGGAGCTCAAAGCCCAGGCCGCCGACCTCAAGCCCGAATTCATCCAGTGCGACGGTCTCACCGGCGCCTTCCACTACGCCGAGAAAAAAGGCTACAGCGGCGTCGGCGTCTACACGCGCAAACAGCCGCAAAAAATCATCGAAGGCCTCGGCATCCCCGAATTCGACGCCGAAGGCCGCTACATCGAAGCCGATTACGGCAACCTGGCCGTTATCTCGCTCTACCAGCCTTCCGGCTCCAGCAGCGACGAGCGCCAGCAGGCCAAATTCCGCTTCCTGGACGTGTTTTTCCCGCATCTCGAAGCGCTGATCAAATCCGGCCGCGAAATCGTCATCTGCGGCGACTGGAACATCGCGCACCGGGAAATCGACCTCAAGAACTGGAAATCCAACCAGAAAAACTCCGGCTTCCTGCCTGAGGAACGCGCCTGGATGACCCGACTGTTCGACGAACTCGGCTGGGTCGACGTCTATCGCAGCCTCTACCCCGAGCACGCCGGCGAAGCCTACACCTGGTGGAGCAACCGCGGCCAGGCATATGCCAAAAACGTCGGCTGGCGCATCGACTACCAGATCGCGACGCCTGGAATTGCAAAAACCGCCACCTCCGCCCGCGTCTACAAAGACCAGCGATTTTCCGACCATGCGCCGCTGATTGTCGATTACGATTGCAAAGCTTAAGCTCCCCATCGAGGCCACGATGAAAAAACAGACCGCGCTGCATCTGCTGCAGGATCACAAAGAAAAGCTGCGCCAGCGCTTCGGCGTGCGGCATCTGTCGCTCTTTGGTTCCACCGTGCGCGACGAGGCACGCGAAAAAAGCGACGTCGACGTGCTGGTCGAATTCGACGGCCCGGCCACCTCCGACCGCTATTTCGGCCTGCAGTTTTATCTGGAAGACCTGTTCGGCTGCCCGGTCGACCTGGTCACCGAAAAGGCATTGCGCCCCGAACTCCGCCCTCACATTGAGAAGGAAGCTGTCCGTGTCGCGTGAATGGCAATTTACATCAGCGACAAGATCACGTTTTCCGAAAAGGTGATGGCTTACACCCATGAAATGGAACAGGGCCGTTTCGAACAAAGTGGCCTCAACTACGACGCCACCCTGCGCAATATCGAACTCATCGGCGAGGCCGCCACGCATATCCCCGAGCACGCGCGGCAATTCGCCAGCCAAATCGACTGGCGTCGCATCGTGGCCACGCGCAACCGGCTGATTCACGGCTATATCGGAATCGACAACGACACGCTCTGGAGCATCATCCAAACAGACATTCCCGCCTTACTGCACAACCTGCATGCGCTGAAAGCAGCGGCAGACGCGGGCCAGATCGCCGACCCGGCGGCATGAGACAAACCAACCTGGCCCAGGACGTTACTGACTGACCATGCCGCTTTCCTAGAACGAGATCAAATCCCGCGCGCTATCGTTCTCGCGCGAATGGGCCGACGCAGCCAACGAGGACAGCGAAGCCAAGCCGTTCTGGATCGCCTTCTTCGAAATCTTCGGCATCACCAACAAGCGCGTCGCCACCTTCGAGCACGCTGTCAAGAAATTCGGCGGCGACCAGGGCTACGTCGATCTGTTCTGGCCCGGCGTATTGCTGGTAGAGCAGAAATCGCGCGGAAAGAACCTCGACCGTGCCTTTTCGCAGGCGCTGGACTACTTCCCCGGCATCAAGGAACGCGACCTGCCGCGCCACATCGTCTTGTGCGACTTCGCCCGCTTCCGCCTGCACGACCTGGAAACCGGCGACACCCGCGAATTCGCGCTGAAGGACCTGCACAAGCACATCCGCCATTTCGGCTTCATCGCCGGCTACGAAACCCAGGAAATCAAGCCGCAGAACCCGGTCAACATCCAGGCCGCCGAACGCATGGGCCGGCTGCACGACGCGCTGAAAGCTGCCGGATTCGAGGGCCATGCGCTCGAAGTGCTGCTGGTGCGCCTGCTGTTCTGCCTGTTCGCCGACGACACCGGTATTTTCCAGCCCGCCCAGGCATTGCGCACCTACATCGAGGAACGCACCCGCGAGGACGGCTCCGACCTCGGTCCGCTGCTCGCGCAACTGTTCCAGGTGTTGAACACCCCGGAAGCCAAGCGCGGCAAGGTGCTGGACGACCAACTCGCCGCCTTTCCCTACATCAACGGCAAGCTGTTCGAAGAGCCCATCCCGATCGCCGATTTCGATTCGGCCATGCGCGAAGCCCTGCTCGACGCCTGCGCGCTGGACTGGAGTTCAATCTCGCCGGCCATCTTCGGCGCCCTGTTCCAGTCGATCATGGACAAGACGGCGCGGCGCAACCTCGGCGCGCATTACACCAGCGAGGAAAACATCCTCAAGCTCATCAAGCCACTGTTTCTCGACGGCCTGTGGGCCGAGTTCGACAAGGTCAAGCGGCACCGCAATAAGTTGTTCGAGTTTCATAAAAAGCTGCGCGGGCTCACCTTCTTCGACCCAGCCTGCGGCTGCGGCAATTTCCTCGTCATCGCCTACCGCGAGCTGCGACTGCTGGAACTGGACATCCTGCGCGCCTCGCTCGCGCTGGAGCGCGAATTCAAGCAGTCGCTGATCGACATCTTTCAGCTGCTCTCCATCGACGTCGACCAGTTCCACGGCATCGAAATCGAGGAATTCCCCGCGCAGATCGCCCAGGTTGCGCTATGGCTGGTCGACCACCAGATGAACCTCAAGGTGAGCGAGGAATTCGGCATGTATTTCGCCCGCATTCCGCTGAAGACCAGCCCGCACATCGTGAATGGCAATGCGCTCACGCTCGACTGGAACAGCGTGCTGCCGGCGGAGCGGGCAAGCTACGTGATGGG
>JAWOJD010000087.1:0-8193 GCA_046484355.1 Thiobacillus sp. | reverse complement strand
GAAAAGAAGCGGTGCGGAATTACAAGGAAAAAGGTAGGGGCGGAAGGCTCCGAACCGGCTGCGGAAACGCGGCCCACGCCGGGTGAGATCGCGGTAAGTCGCCTGGGTGGAAACACCCAGGCGCTCTGGTCTGTGACCCCGGAAACCCCCGCTACAAGACCGAACGGGCTTTAGCGGCGGGAGGCTTCATTCGGGGTCATTTATTGAGTTGGGGCGAGAGTCGCTTACGATTCATGAGTGATGAGTAAAGTGGTGTTTCCACCTGTCCCCGCTATGCCGGTCAGCCTTCCACCACCTCAAAATCGTGCGTGATCTGGGCAGCCTTGCCCAGCATGATGCTGGCCGAGCAGTATTTCTCGGCAGATAGATGCACGGCCTGTTCGACCCGCTTGGGATCAAGCGCCTTGCCGGTGACGGTGAAGTGAACGTGGATGGTGGTGAACACTTTTGGGTCAGTATCGGCGCGGGTGGCATTGATGTCGGCCACGCAGTCGGTGACCTGCTGGCGGCCTTTGCGCAGGATGTGAACGACGTCGAACGCTGAGCAGCCGCCCAGCCCAAGCAGCAGCATTTCCATCGGGCGGACGCCCAGGTTCTTGCCGCCGGATTCGGGTGGACCGTCCATGACGACGCTGTGGCCGGATTCGCTCTGGCCGACAAAGCTGACACCTTCGATGAGTTTGACACGGGCTTTCATGAAATTCCCTTAAGCGAAATTCGAGCGAAGTTTGTACCACACAATCCCCAGCCATTCATGCAGTGCGAAGGTGCTGTCGCGCAGACCCACGGGGGTGGGTATCACATCGAAAATGGAATCAATGTGGGCGCTGGAAAACTGGGTGCCAGCCGGGATCACGCTGAGTCCCTGGGCTTCGAATAGCGGCGCTGCACGACGCAGGTGCCAGGCATGGGTGACCAGTACGATTCGATGAACGCCTGCCTGCCTGAGCAGGGGCGCAGCGTGATGGGCGTTTTCCCAGGTGGTGGACGAGGTGTCTTCGATCCATTGGGCAGCCAGACCGTATTCGCTTTGCAGGATGTGCTGCATGATGCGGCTCTCGGCAAGCGTGCCGCCGCTGGCCATGCCGCCGCTGGCCAGGATGGGCAACCGGCTGGCGCGATGCAGAAAGGCGGCATAGCGCAGGCGTGCAAGGCTGATGTTGTTGAGGGTGTCGTCGCCGTACTCGGCCGCCCCCAGAAGCCGACCCCCGCCCAGCACCACGATGGCGTCCGCTGTTTGCAACTGATCGGGGGTGACAGGTGCGCTGATCTCCAGCGATTTCAGCAGCAGTCCGCCGACCCAGGGCGTGGAGAGCAGGTACAGCGCGACGGTGGACAACAGAATGAGCGACATGGCCAAACGGGGGCGACGGCGGTGGAGGACAAACCCGGCAGCCAGCAACAAGACGAGCGACAGCGGCGGCAACAGGGCGGCGGCGACAAGGTTGGCGGCGAACCAGGCGATCATGGCGAGGATTGTATGCCAGCCTGATTCGGAATTCTCACACAGTGTTTGACTTTGCCCCAGGTGCGCAGTTAAAATGCCCGGCTTTCCGAGATAGTCCTCTGTGCAGAGGTTGGGTCATGAAAACCTTTTCCGCTAAATCCCATGAAGTTCAACGCGACTGGTTCGTGGTGGATGCTGATAACAAAGTGCTGGGTCGCCTGGCTTCCGAGATTGCCCGCCGCCTGCGCGGCAAGCATAAGCCGGAATTCACGCCCCACGTCGACACGGGCGATTACATCGTTGTGGTGAACGCGGCCAAGATGCGCGTGACCGGCAACAAGACGGAAGACAAGATTTACTATCGCCATTCCGGCTACCCCGGCGGCATCTATGAAACGACTTTCGGCAAGATGCAGGAGCGATTCCCCGGTCGTGCGCTGGAAAAAGCCGTCAAGGGCATGCTGCCCAAAGGCCCGCTTGGCTATGCCATGATCAAGAAAATGAAAATCTATGCAGGCGCGGACCATCCGCATGAGGCGCAACAGCCCAAGCCGCTGGAAGTCAACGCTTAAATTATTGAAAGCCACAACATGATCGGTAACTACAACTACGGTACGGGGCGTCGCAAATCATCGGTTGCGCGCGTGTTCATGAAGGCTGGCAGCGGCAAGATTGTCGTGAACGACAAGCCGGTGGACGAGTATTTCTCGCGTGAAACCGGCCGTATGATCGTGCGCCAGCCGCTGGTGCTGACCGATAACCTGAACGCATTCGACATCATGGTCAACGTGGCAGGCGGCGGCGAGTCGGGCCAGGCAGGTGCGGTTCGTCACGGCATTACGCGTGCGCTGATCGAGCTGGATGCCGCCATGAAGCCCACGCTGAAAGCCGCTGGCCTGGTGACCCGCGATGCGCGGGAAGTCGAACGGAAGAAAGTCGGCTTCCACAAGGCACGTCGCCGCAAGCAGTTCTCCAAGCGTTAATTGCCTGCAGCACAAAAAGCCGTCCATCCAGGGCGGCTTTTTTTTACCTGTCATCCAGCGTGTCTTACAATGGTGCTCGTTTTTGACGCTTGAACTGAGCGCAATATTTTGCATGGGAATCACGAGATGATCAAAGTTGGTATTGTCGGGGGAACGGGTTACACCGGGGTCGAATTGCTGCGCCTGCTGGCGCGCCATCCGCAGGTGGAATTGAAGGCCATCACGTCGCGCAAGGAAGCCGGGATGCCGGTGGCCGACATGTTCCCCAACCTGCGGGGCCGGGTGAAACTGGCGTTTTCCACCCCGGAAGAAGCCGGGCTGGACGCCTGCGATGTGGTGTTTTTTGCGACCCCGAACGGCGTGGCGATGCAGCAGACCCGTGCACTGCTCGATGCGGGCGTGAAGGTGATCGACCTCGCTGCCGACTTCCGCATCAAGGATGTGGCCGTGTGGGAGCAGTGGTACAAGATGGAACACGCCTGCCCCGATCTGGTGGCCGAGGCAGTGTATGGGCTGCCCGAGATCAACCGGGCGCAAATCAAGGGCGCACGCCTGATCGCCAATCCGGGTTGTTATCCGACTGCGGTGCAGCTCGGGTTTTTGCCCTTGCTCGAAGCGGGTGTCGTCGATACCGGTTTTCTGGTCGCGGATGCCAAATCGGGCGTCTCGGGTGCCGGACGCAAGCCTGAAACGCACATCCTGTTTGCCGAAGCGGCCGACAATTTCAAGGCTTATGCCGTTGGCGGCCACCGTCACTGGCCCGAGATCAAGCAGGGGCTGGAATCATTTTCCGGCAAGCAAGTGGGCTTCACCTTCGTGCCGCACCTGTTGCCGTTGATTCGTGGCATCCACGCGACCCTGTACGCGCGGGTCAGCGCCGATATCGACCTGCAGGGCCTGTTCGAGAAGCGGTATGCCGGCGAAACCTTTGTGGACGTGTTGCCCGCCGGTGCGCATCCGGAAACCCGCTCGGTGCGGGGGGCGAACGTGTGCCGCATCGCGGTGCATCGCCCGCAGGGCAGCGACACCGTGGTGGTACTCTCGGTGATCGATAACCTGGTCAAGGGCGCGGCCGGACAGGCGGTACAGAACATGAATATCCTGTTTGACCTGCCAGAGGACACCGCGCTGGCTGACGTCGGGATGTTGCCCTGAGGCGCGTGCGGTCGACGATAGGCTTTGTGCAAGAAGCGCTAAAATCGGCGGAACTCCATGGTTCAAACCGGGTCTTTGCTTGACGTAGAGTGGGTGATGCGGATAATCACCTCACACGATTTAAAGGAGTATGACGATGAATGCAGCAACTGAAATGGAGTCCCCGCTGATCTTTACGGATAGCGCAGCCAACAAGGTCAAGAGCCTGATCGACGAGGAAGGCAACCCCGACCTGAAATTGCGGGTGTTTGTTTCCGGTGGCGGCTGCTCGGGTTTCCAGTACGGCTTCACCTTCGATGAGACGCAGAATGAAGACGACACCGTGATGGTGAAAAACGGCGTCAGCCTGCTGGTCGATTCGATGAGCTTCCAGTATCTGGTGGGCGCTGAAATCGATTATTCGGAAGGTCTGGAAGGCGCGCAGTTTGTGATCAAGAATCCGAACGCTACCACCACCTGCGGGTGCGGCTCGTCGTTCTCGGCATAAGCTTCATTTGTTTTCGACAAACAAGCGGCTTCGGCCGCTTGTTTGCTTTCAGGCTGGGTAAATCGCGCCGAGAATGCGCGGCCCCCGTGCCCCGGTCACGGCGGGCAGATTGCCCGGGAGATGGTGCACAGCCTGGTGGGCCAGCCAGGCGAAGGCAAGCGCTTCCACCCAGTCAGGATCCATACCGAGTGCGGCAGTGGTCTCCACCCGAATACTGGGCAATCGTGCGCGGATGCGCTGCATGAGCGCGCTGTTGTGCGCGCCGCCGCCGCACACATAGAGTTCCTGCACGCTGGCGCATGCTTGATGGATCGCGTCGCACAGGCTTGAGGCCGTCCATTCGAGCAGCGTGGCCTGTACGTCGACCGGGTCGATGGGATGGCCGGCCTGATCGAGCATCGTGTCCAGCCAGTCGAGATTGAATTGTTCGCGACCGGCGCTTTTGGGTGGGGGCTGTTTCAAATACGCATGCGCCGTCAGCGTCGCCAACAGACGAACATTGACAGCGCCGCTTGCTGCCCAGGCCCCGTCCCGGTCGTAACGTTCGCCACGATGGCGTTGCATCCAGCCGTCCAGCAGCATGTTGCCGGGCCCTGTGTCCCAGCCGCGCACGTCCCCGTGGAGGGGGAGATCGGTAATGTTGGCGATCCCGCCGATATTGGCAATGACGCGATGACGTTCGGGGTGTCGCAGCGACCGATCGTGAAACGCTGGGACCAATGGTGCACCCTGTCCACCGGCGGCGATGTCGCGGCTGCGAAAATCAGAAACGACCGGAATGCCGGTCAGTTCAGCCAGCAAGGCGGCGTTGCCGATTTGAAGCGTGTAGCCGTGTTCGGGGCGATGGCGCAGGGTCTGGCCGTGGCATCCGATTGCGCGCACACTGCCTCGGGGCTGATCGGCAGTCAGCGTGTTGACTGCGTCGGCATAGAGACGCGCAAGTGGATTGGCAGCACAAGCGGCAAGGTGGATTTCGTCTGGCTGGGGCGCTTGCAGGGCCAGCAAGCTGGCGCGCAGGTCGTCCGGGTAGGGAAGGTAGAAAGTCTGAAGCAGCCGGGTCTGGCCGCTGGGGTCTATTTCTGCGAGAACTGCATCGACACCATCCAGGCTGGTGCCGGACATGAGGCCGACGTAGCGTTCGGTCTCATGGGGTGGTTTGCGCTCAGTCGAGTGCGGCAAGATTGGTGCCGCGCAGCATCGCCAGCCGGTCAGACCAGTCTGCAGTCTGCTTCAGGAAGTTGGCACGCTGGGCCACGCTCAATGGTGCGGCCCCCGGCAGTTTGATGGCCATGGGGTTTTGCGGCCGGCCGGCAATACGGATTTCATAATGCAGGTGCGGCCCGGTCGAGGCGCCGGTGGAGCCAACATAGCCGATGACCTGTCCCTGACTGATCGAGCGACCAGGGCGGGTGTCGGAGGCAAAAGCGCTCAGGTGAGCGTAATAGGTTTCATAGCCGTTGTGATGGCGCAGGATGATGAGCTTGCCATAACCGCCCTTGCGTGAAGCAAAGGTCACGGTGCCGTCACTGGTGGCGCGGACCCGGGTGCCAGTGGGGGCGCCGAAGTCGACGCCGGTATGGGCGCGGTGGAAGCCGTAGACTGGGTGCCGGCGGGAGTTGCTGAAGCTTGACGTGACGCGCGAGAATTCCAGCGGGGAACGCAGAAAGCCTTTTTTCAGCGATTCGCCTTCAGGCGTGTAGAAGTCTTCACGGCCCGAGGCATCGCGGAACAGCACGGCACGGTAGGGTTTGTCGCCATTGACGTATTCGGCGGCCAGCAGCTTGCCGGTGGAAACCGGTTCGCCATTGCGGTAGTTGACGGTGTAAATGACCGAGAACGTGTCGCCGCGGCGCAGGTCTTCGCGGAAGTCCAGGCTGGTCGAGAACGTCTCAGCCATCTGGTCGGCGATTATGTCGGGAATGCCGGCGCTATCGGTGGCGCCATATAGCGACGACAGAATCTTGCCAGAGCGCATCACCACACGGGTTTCAAGTAGTTCGCTACTTTCCTGGGCAACAAAGTCGTCGCCCTCGCGGTTGACGGTCAGGGTGGGTGCATCGCCGCGCTCGAAACTCACGGTCTGTAACTGCCCATCCTGGCTGGTGGTGGCTTGAATGCGTTTGCCGGCGCGGACACTGGAGGCCAGTTCGCGCACGGATTCGTCGGCCAGCAAACGCTGGATTTCAGCGTTGTCGATATTGAGGCGTGACAGCGCGCTGGTGAGGGTGTCGCCGGATTGGATCAGGCCTTCGCGTTGATAGGTTCCGGGCTGGCTGGCTGCGGCCAGCGCCGGCAAGGCGATGGCTTCAACAATGGTTTCCGTCGTGAGGTCGGATGTCTTGGTGTCGGGCGCCAGGCCGAAAGCGGCGACAACGCCAAATAGCGGCAGGCTGGAGAGCGCAACGAGAGTCCGCAAACTTAAGCGGCGTTCCGCTCCAGTCATGCGATGGGTTAAGATTCTCAGTTTGGTGAGCGGCATAGACCGTTTCCCTCCAGATAGTTTGAGGCGGGATTCTAACATACATGTTGTCCCGCAGAATTGTTCAATCCAAACAGCAGCTTGGACGTTGTTTGCCCCATTAGTTTATTGTTTACGGCCAGATCAGGGGAAACTTGACTCGCCGCAGAGAGGAAGTTGATGCAGGACGCGTTGCAGGAAATCAAGCGGGGGGCTGACGAGTTATTGGTCGAGGCCGAGCTGGTCGATAAATTGAAGGCGGGGCGTCCGTTGCGGATCAAGGCCGGATTTGATCCGACGGCGCCGGATCTGCATCTGGGGCATACAGTCTTGCTGAACAAGCTGCGCCAGTTTCAGCTGCTGGGCCATCAGGTCATTTTCCTGATCGGGGATTTCACCGGCATGATCGGCGACCCGACCGGCAAGAACGCCACCCGGCCGCCCCTGACGCAGGAGGCGGTTGCCGAGAATGCCAAAACCTACCAGGAGCAGGTATTCAAGATCCTTGATCCCGCACAGACTGAAGTGCGCTTTAATTCGGAATGGATGCAGGGGCTGGGGTCGGCGCGCATGATTCGCCTGGCGGCGACGCATACCGTTGCGCGCATGCTGGAGCGGGATGATTTCCACAAGCGCTACACAGGGCAGCAGCCGATCGCGATCCATGAATTTCTGTATCCGTTGATTCAAGGCTATGACTCGGTCGAGTTGAAAGCGGATGTCGAGCTGGGTGGCACGGATCAGAAATTCAATCTGCTGATGGGGCGGGAGTTGCAAAAGCATCACGGCCAGCCCGCACAGTGTATCCTGACCATGCCGCTACTGGAGGGGCTGGACGGCGTCAACAAGATGTCCAAGTCGCTTGGGAACTATATCGGCATCAATGAGCCGCCGCAGGAGATCTTTGGCAAGCTCATGTCGACCTCGGACGATTTGATGTGGCGCTATATCGAGTTGCTGTCGTTCGAGTCCCTGTCGACCATCGAGGGCTGGAAGCGGCAAGTGGCGGAAGGCGCCAACCCGCGCGACATCAAGGTCCGATTTGCGCAGGAAATCGTCACCCGCTTCCATAATGCAGCTGCAGCAACCCAGGCGCTGGTCGAGTTTGAGGCACGTTTCCAGAAAGGGGTGTTGCCGGACGATATGCCTGAGATCAGCCTCCCCGGGGTTGAGGGTATGCTGCCGATCCCCCAGCTATTGAAGCAAGCCGGCCTGGTGGCCAGCACCTCGGAAGCGATTCGCCAGATTGCGGGAGGCGGTGTCAGGCTGGATGGTGACCGCGTGGCCGATAAGGGCGTGGCAGTGCCGGTGGGCGCGAGCGTGGTGGCACAGGTTGGCAAGCGAAAATTCGCGCGTGTCACAATTATTTAAAATTAATTCGTCGAAACGGTTGACGGATGGTTTTTGCTCTGTAGAATGCGCACCTTCTCGAACGCAGCGAGACACGCAAAACGCGAATCAAGCTGCTAATCGATTGATCTTTAACAATTTACAGCCGATAGGTGTGGGTGTTGTTGCGGTAGTTGTTCTGACTTAGGTTGGGATGACAACTAGCATAAATGCTCACACTTGAAATTGAAGTTAAATTCATTTTGAGTTGAGCGACGAAGTATTGAAGTAATAGCAGGTATTGAACTGAAGAGTTTGATCCTGGCTCAGATTG
>JAWOJD010000055.1:0-13175 GCA_046484355.1 Thiobacillus sp. | reverse complement strand
ACCATCCATGCCGGCACGCATGTCGATGGGCTCGACCACGAGCCAGACCTCGGTAGGCGTCGGGTTCATGGCAGCTGTCGCACGCATTCAGCCAGCCACGGCGCGCTGCCCCCTGCGATCTCGATTCGCCAGCCGCCCGGACTGGTGAGCCGTACGACGTTGCCCGCAGCGGGCGTGCCCATGCTGACCGGCACCAGGGTCAGGGACGACGTCGCGGCCGCCGCCGTTTCCTTCTCCTTGTGCCGCCAGCGGTAAAACGCCTTCTCACCCAACCCGTGGGTTGCGCAGTACTCCCGCTGCGTCAGATCACTTCGATGCCAGGCCTCAAGATGCCCTCGCCAGAATTCCGCCCCGTGCCGCTTCGCCATCTCACGCGCCTCCGAAAAAGCGCCAAGATTGCATGCCATCAGCAAGAAACTACAGGTGGAGCGGTTGGGCGCTTACCGTCGGCCAGAGCAGCCGGTGGAAATTTGGCCGACTCCTTCCGCCATGAGGTCGTTACCGGACATAGGTCAGGAAATTCAACGAATGACAGGTTTTTGATTTCCTCCGCGGCAGGACACAACCCGATACGGTCAGTCCGGCCGCCCGCATCGACCGGTTGAACTGGCATATCAAAGCGGACCATAGGCTTTCGCCAGAACCGACAGTCAAAAGGGGCGAAGGCAGAATGACACGGGCTTGCCGTCACCCACAACGCCTACGACTCAGAAGCGCGCGGAGAACGTAGCGCCGAAAAACGGTGCTGTGTCGAAGTCGACCTGGCTCAATTCGTTACCCGATGAATCCTCGACCCGTAGCTGGCCAGCGGTGACGAGACCAGCGTAAAGGCTCAGTGTCCTCTGTTCACCCAAAGCGTGTGTTGCGCGGAGAAACACGGGTACGCCACGTTCCTCGCCGATCCCGTTGGGCACTGGGCCGTCATTGCTCAGGCGAAAGCGCGCGTTGCGCCACGCAGCTCCGAGCCCGACGTTCCAACTGCTGTCGAGGCGGTACTCGAGTTCCAGGCCGGCTGGCCCGGTTGGTCCCGCGGGAAGCGGGTTCACCAGACGCCAGCGATCGCTGATCCGCCAGTCGACCAGCAGGAACGGGAATACGCTCGTTTCCTCGATACGGTCGAACACGCCCATGCCAAAGCCGAGACGGTTGCCGTTGTCGAAGTGTTTGGTCGCCGACACGATACCGCCCCAGGTGAATGCGTCACCCGCGTCGGCACCGTTCTCACGGAACCACTCGACCGATGGCAGGAGCCCGACGCTCCAGCCATCGCTCAGCCCAAACGAAAGGGGAACCGATACGCCGTACCGTTGCACGATGTTCCATGGTGCAACGTTGCCGAAGCGAACAGGGTTCGAGAATGAATAGTCTGTGTAGTCATAGCTGAGTGTCACGCCGGCACGGTTGCCGCGGCCGATGTCACCCGAAACGCCCATACGCACCATTGCGCTCTGCGCGCTGTAGTGGCCACCGCCGTCAAGATCGACCTCACCCTGATAGACCGGGGTGACCGAGAGGAAGGGTCGCCAATCCACTCCCTGCGCGTGCGCCACGCCGGTTGTCGCGAGGGCCAGGGTGAGCACCGTCGAACGCGTGCGACGCGATATCTTGAATTTCATCGAACCTCCAGAATAGGACGCCTGCCTGCCACGAGAATCACGGGGTGCGGCACGGGGAATCATATCGCAGGCGCCGCTTCCCTTGGATGGTCATGACCGGATTATCCAGCCATCGAGAAGTTCGATCCGGCGCGAGCATTGCGCCGCGATATGCTCGTCATGCGTTGAGATCAGGAAGCTGGTGGCCATCGTCTGATTGATAGAACGGATCAGGTCCATCACCTGGTTGGCCGATTGCCGATCGAGATTGCCGGTGGGCTCGTCTGCTAGAACCAGAACCGGGTTGTTGATCAGCGCACGGGCCACTGCGACACGCTGGCGCTGACCGCCGGACATGGCCGATGGACGGTAATTCCTGCGGTCCGGGAGCCCCACGGCATCAAGCAATTCCATCGCCCGTTCCCGCATGGCGGGCGTTTCGCGGCCGGCGGCGGAGGCCGCGGGCATCATCACGTTCTCAAGTGCTGAGAGATCAGACAGCAAGTGATGAAACTGGAAAACGAAGCCCAGGTGCTTGCTGCGGAATTCGGTGCGCTGCGCTTCGCTGGCCTGCATCAGGTCCACGCCCAGCATCTCGTGGGTACCCCCGCTCGCGCGCATCAGCGTGCCCAGAATGGTCAGCAATGTGCTTTTACCCGAACCGGACGGGCCAAGCAGCGCGGTCATTTCGCCGGCCGTCATCGAAAGGTCGATGCCCTTGAGAACGAGCACCTCGGCCTCGCCTTCGGCAAAGCGCTTTGTCAGGCCGCTGACGGAAAAGATCGCTTGCGCGCTCATGCCCCGATAGCCTCCACCGGGTCGATACGGGCAGCACGGCGGGCGGGCAGGATCGATGCAAGCGTTGCCGCAAGAGTGGTCAGCGTAATCGCCAACAGGAAATCGCCCTGCTGCCGGTCGATTGGCAGCCCCCCGCTGCTGACCTCAGTCACCGGCGGCAGTGGCAGGAGGGCGAACCATGCGGCGACTGCGCCGACGATCGCCCCGATGAATCCGATGAGCGTGCCTTCCAGGACGAAGATCGAGACCACCAGTCCGTTGCTGGCGCCCATCGCCCGCATGATGCCGATCTCGGATTGCCGCCTGACGATAGACAACAGCATCGCGCTGGCGATGCCAACTATGATGGTGACCAGGGAAAAGGCCTTGATGATGGTGCCGGTGCGCGCCTGCGCATCCAGCCCTTCGAATAGCTGGGCGTTATCTTCAGTCCAGGCGGTGGCCTTCAGGCCGGTGGACCGCCGCAAGCGTTCAGAGATGTCGCCCGCGTGGGTAGCAGGTTCCACCTTGATTTCGATTCGGGAAATCCCGGTCGACAAGTCGTACAGGGCGCGGGCGGTGGTGAAATTCATATATACCGCCTGACGATCGGCGCTGGCTATGCCCAGGGTGAAGATACCGCCAATGCGGAAACTGCGCGCCCGTCCGCGATCGGAACTCAGGCGGATCACCTGTCCCACCCTGAGGCCCAGATCGCGCGCCAGGCGACTGCCGATCAGGATACCGTCCGCAGGCAGGTTGCTGCTGCCATCCACAATGGCCGCTTCGATATCGGCAATGTCGGACAGCTTGCCGGGCATCACACCGATTACGCCCACGGGTACCACGGTCTGTCCCCGTTCGACAAAGGCCGAGCCGCGGATTTGCGGCGATACGGCGGTGACCCCCGAAGTCTGCTCGATGATCGGGATGACAGGCTGCCATATGGCAACCTGGTCGCGCCGGCTGAGATCCTTTTGAAGCACGACATGTTTGTGCGCATTGGAGGACAGTGTCGCAGGATCGCGATCGGGCATTTCCAGCACGATATGCGGGATGCTCCCCACCGTCCTCAATGTGAGCAGGGTCGCCAACCCGCCGATCAGCGCGCTCATGAAGATGAATACACTGACGCCCAGAGCCACGCCTGCCATCAGCAACGAGGTTTGTCCCGGATGGGACAACAGGTGCCGGATGGCGAGCTTGGCGGCATAGGGGTTCAACCTATTCCGCCCTTCGGATCTTTTCACCCGGCTGCGCCGAATCGGGATCGGCAAGGATGCGCTCGCCGGGCTTGATTCCGTTGGTGACGATCACCTGTTCAGCAGGCCAATCGACGAAACTGATCGGGCGCTCGATTACGACATCATCGTCGCCGACAAGCCTGATCTTGGCTCCGTTGCCGGACTGGATGATGGCGCTTCGGGGCACGCTGATGGCGCGATCCCGCTTTTCGATGACCAGATTAACGGTAACGGTGAGGCCTGAAGGCGCATCGATCGCCGCATCAACCAGGCCCAAGCGAACATCGCGCGCACCCGTGGCCGGATCGACCCGTGGTTCGACATGCAGCACTTTGGCTCTGAGCTCAGGATTTTGCCCCGGCAAGCTGACCATTGCCTCGATTCCCGGGCGGATTTCCGCGGCATAGACCTCGTCAACCTCAATCGTGACTTCCGGACTTGAAAGATCGGCCAGGCGGTAGATGACACTTTCGAGACCCACTGTCTGGCCGGGATCGACGAGGCGTTCAAGGATCACGCCTGCAAAGGGTGCGCGCAGGACCCGACGGTCGCGCAATTCGCGCGCCTGCATCACGCTGGCGCGACGGCGGCTCAGTTCCCGCTCCCCTTCAACCACCGCAAGGCGTCGTTGCTCGACATCACGCCTGATTGCGTACTGACTCAGCGCTTCGAAACGGGCAAGTTCGCGCCGTGCCTGGGCAAGCGTTGCTTGCTGCGTCTGTACCGATGCCTCGGCCTCGGCAATCGCCGCTGTTTCCGGCGCGTCATCGATCCGCGCGAGAATTTGCCCCGCCACCACCCGGTCGCCGACATCGAAGGGCAAGGCGACAAGCTCACCGCCCAGCGTTGGGCGTATATCCACCTGGAGCCTTGGCCTGATCCGTCCATTTACCGCCAGAATCCGTTCGGCGGGCGCCGTCTTCACAACGAAGGTGGCCACCACCTTCTCGCGCGGCGCCAGCAGCCAGTAAGCCACCGACCCCAGCACAATTGTGGCCAGCGCCGCGAGAAAAAGCTTTTGTGCGTTCATTTTCGTCCAATGTTCACCCTACCATGCATTAACGCGCGACTTGAGGGCTCAATGCAATAGAGCACGCAATCGTGAACCTGCCGAAGCCATATAAGAATTGATTGAAAGGGAGGTAATGGTTGAACGGCTGCACGAAAAGGAGCAGTCCCCCCAGTTGCGAGCCCTCAGTGACCGTTCAGGCCGAGTTGTGTGAGTTGGCCTTCCGGCAGGTTTTTGAATTCAGCAGTCGTTCAAATGACTGCTTGCCGGAATCATCGAACGGCGGCAGTTGGCCGATTGTGTGAATTCGACGTGGAGCCCGTAAGCCGACCATCCTATGCAAGCCTGGCACCGATGCCCGATGTCTAATCGGGCCGCACAAGAATCCATATTTGGTTCTCTAATATTTGTAGAAGCCCATATATGGTTGCCAATTAAGAATGAACTTGACAAGGGCCGAGGCGGAAGATATAATTGCTCATATTTGAATCTTTGACGCATTTTAACAATTATATTTGACTGATAAACTATGAATACCCCGATCCCTTTGCCCGTTGACCGCGCCCTGCGTCGCTTGGGGCAAGGCGTGTCGCGGGCTCGCCGCCGTCGGCACATGTCCCAGGAAACGCTGGCGGAACGAATCGGCGCGTCCGTAAACACGGTGCGGCGCATGGAGGCCGGACACCCCGGCACGGCGCTGCAGCACCTGGCGCGCGCCCTTCAAGTCTTCGGCGAGATCAACAAGCTTGATCAGCTGCTTGACACGGCGCAAGACTCCGTAGGGCTGGCCTTGATGGATGAGAAATTACCGCAACGCGTTCGGACACAGCGAAGCACTACAAAGAGCGGGGCCTTCTGATGGCTGCCAAAGCAGCAGGAAAGCTCACCAAGCCAAGCGCGCCATCGAGGGTCGAGCTGGATATTTGCGTTGGTAAGGCGCAGCTGCCTGTGGGCAAGCTCATCTATATGAAGGACGGCCGCAGGGAGTTCTCCCAGTTCGCTTATCGCGAGGACTGGCTATCCAGCCCGCTCGCCTTCGATATCTCTCCCGATTTGACGCGCACCCTGAGCTATCAGGTTCGGAGGTCTCCAAGCAAGGACGACTCATGCTTCTTTCTTGCCCTGGCCGACACCGAGCCGGACGCGTGGGGGCGTCGCGTCATCGCCAGGGCACATGCCAAGGCACGAGCGAAGGACTCATCGCTGGGGCCCCTGTCCGAACTGGACTACCTGTGTGCAGTCGACGACTTCAGCCGTGTCGGAGCGCTACGGCTTCGAGACGCTAACGGCGGCTATCTAGGTAGCGTTGAGGAAGGCCAGCGCACGACGCCGCCGTTGCTGGAACTCGAGAAAATGCTGGCGGCGTCACGCGCCGTCGAGTTGAGCCAGGAGACGACGGAGGACCTTAAGTACCTCCAAGGCAAAGGCACGTCTCTAGGCGGTCTGCGACCCAAATGCACCGTTCTCGATAAAGACGGCGCCCTTGCCCTGGGAAAGTTCCCCAGCGTCAAGGACGAGCGTAGCGTCACCCGAGGAGAAGTCTTGGCTTTGCACTTGGCCAAGCTGGCCGGCATCGACACAGCAGAGGCTCGTATCGAGGTGGTTCGGGGCTCGCCGGTTGCCATCGTACGCCGGTTCGACAGAACACCTACCCAGGCGCGCATCCCCTACGTGTCAGGCGCCACGCTGCTCCAGGCCAGCAGGAACGACGAACGCGCCTACACTGAGGTGGTCGATCAAATGCGTTCAAAGTGCATCGACTTCGTAGCCGACGCAAAGCAACTCTGGCGGAGGTTGGTATTCAATCACCTGATTACGAACATCGACGACCATTTGCAAAACATTGGCTTCTTATACGTCGACAAGAACCTCTGGCGGCTGGCTCCAGCCTTCGATCTGAACCCGTTTCCCGACAAGGACCGGGAGTCCAAATCTTGGCTCAGCGAAGACACTGGCCCCATCACGTCAGTAGCTCAGCTCCTGGGGCAGGCTGCGCGATTCGAACTCCAGCCCGCCGAAGCAAAGCAGGTGCTCACGCAAGTCGTCAACGCAGTAAGTAAGTGGCGAGAGATTGCATTGACGCCCGCTGTGGGGCTCCCAAAGGACGAACTCGGTGATTTCGAACCCGCATTGGAGCATTCGGAGCTTGAGAAGGCTCAAGCGCTCGTCGCCTAGGTGTAGCTTCTTACTTCGGTGTGCGGGTGCAGGTCAAGGCCAGGTCGAGAGGCTGCCGTTCAGGCAGAGTACTGCGTCAACGGCAGCAACCTGCGCGACACCGGCCATTGGATTCGGTCAGCGCCACCGGCAGCAATGGCGTGCGCCGTGCAAAGGCGGCGCTTCCCAGTGGGTGCAAGCCCCACCCGGCAAAATGCTCCAGCCGGAAGTAACCGGAGCAGTCATGGAGGTAACGAAATGGCTACCCTCGGCCGAAAACACATCGACCGCCACGCCGTAACAGTCACCCGCCAGCCAGGCGTTATACGAATCAAGTGCCTGACGCGCAAACTCGACTGCCTTGGTGCGCGCTGCATCAAGGCCACCCTTTTCCTTGATCGAATCAAGCTCATCACGCAAACATTGATCGGGCACCCAAACACCAGCACCGCGAGCCGTATCAAACAGACACTGCTGTCCCGAGCCTGTCACAGACCAAACCTGGCCACCACCCGATTCGACATCAAGCTGGACAACGCGAGACTGGTGCTCATTCGATCCGATAAGGGCATTCGTGTGGTCTCGCGGAAACGGCGAGGCGAAAGCGAGTATCCGGTCATCGACATCAATAGCAGGGAACTGCTGGAGATGTTCGAGGGTATGAGCGCGGTACGGGTGGTGATGCTGGAGGAGGAAATTCATATCCTTCCGCTTGCAACCGAGCTGCGTCGCCAGGAGAGGGTCGAGCGAACTGCCGCCAGGATGGGGCAGGGCGACCCGCTGGAAATCGGGTCGCTTTCCCATGGCGGCGGCATCATGTGCCATGCGATTCATGCGGGGCTATACCGCGAAGGGCTGGATTCGAGGCTGGTTTTTGCCAACGAGATCAGGCCAGAGCTGCTCGACCATGCCAGGGACGCCAATGATTGCTGGGAATCCGACACCGTAGGCATTGCGGCTCCCATGCAGGAATTGGCCTTTGATCGCTGGGCCATGGCCCAGCTTCCAGCCGTGGACATTCTCGAAGCCGGGATCCCGTGTTCTGGCGCCAGTCTCTCCGGACGCTCCAAGCGCAAGCTTGGCGTGCCGGAGGATCATCCCGAGGTAGGCCATCTGGTTGTTGCCTTTCTGGCGATTGTCGCAGCGGTCAACCCGTTGGCTCTTATGGGATGCCACACATACAACTGAGCACGAATCAAGCTGTTAAGCCGCCAAATACGGTTTAGCAGTCTATCCATAGTAACTATGTAACAATACATCGTAGCGGCGCCACGTTGTGGCCAACGACAAAACAATCATCCGCGCGGGCAGGCTTCATCGTTTCCGCTAAGAACGTATTTTGAAAGTCGCGCCCCTACGATCTGATGAGACGCCCCAACATCAGATTGATCATGGCGATATGGACGAATGACAGCTGGATTGAGTGTGCACCTCGTAGTCCTTGGAAAGACGGCGGTAGCGATAGAGCCAGGCGAAGGTTTACTCGATCACCCAGCGCCGTGGCAAGAGTTTGAAGCCTTTGACATCATCCGTACGTAAAACGACATCGAGCACAAAGTGAAAACGCAGAGCGACCCAGTTGCGTATTCCACTCTAAAACAGCCACCCATTCCAATTCAAACGCGCCACGCATTCCAGTCCAAGCCCGCCACATGAAACCACAGCCGACGAAAGTCTCATAGTTGCCAGGGAGCAGACGGTCGAACTGGCTGCCCTGGATGACAGGAGGTCGGCCAAAAGCGACACTGGTCTGGAGATCCCTCATGACCGTTGTCCAACCAAGACCGGTCATTAACCGCTAGAGGCGCCAAACGGCCGCTTCCATCTTTTCGGATGAGTGCCCCCGACCTGTTTCTGACTGTGGGCGGGCATGCCATGCCCGGTTGAGCTGGCAGGCCAGCAACTGACGGAGATCTAGGTTTTGCCAAAGCCTGGCCGAATGATGTCTGGGCGACAAAAAAATTTATTCATGTGAGGAGCTCTCAGTCCCAATCGCAATACAATTCCATAGACTTTCTCCAAGTAAAGGTTTTTCCATGTCTCGTCGCCTAAATCACCTGTTCACCTTGCTGTTGCTTGCCGCTCCCGTGGCCATGCTCGTTCCTTCTGGAGCCAACGCCCAAAGCACCGCGGCCAAGATCCTTGAAAAGTCCCGTACCCAAGCGCGCGAAATTGAAGAACTGCGCAAGATCCTCAATGGTCCAGACCAGAACATGCGGCTCGCAACCTTCGATGCCATGGTGAAAAGCGGCGACGAAGCAATGCGACAAATCGCCTACGAGGCCGGGTTGGCCAGCGCGGACAGTGTGATGCGGGCTATGACATTCAAGACACTCATGATGAGCAAGGATAACTTGCACCTCACCCTGACACCTGACCCCACTGCACCAAAACAATTGCAGGATGCCTCTGCCGGACTTCTTTCCAAAGAGGGAAATGGATTTGTTGTTCCAATGAAGCGCAAAAATATGGACGAGGGAAAATTCGACACCGGTAGTGGAGAGGGGCAGATCAGTGGGCTTGAGTTTGTGTTTACTTATGCAGCCAGTAAAGGTTCGCTAACACTGCAGGATGACAATTCTTTGTCTGGCACTGTTCAGCTAAATTGGGGGCGCACGCAATTTCTGGCCAAAGCCAAGTTGCGATGAATTCAGGTTGCCGGGGGTCAAGGGGCCATAGGGCGCTCATTCCTTCCGCAACTTCACTCGGCGCAAGGCAATGACCTTGCCGTCGCCGACCGTGCGGCTAAAACTCAGGCGCACCAGGCGCGCGCGTACGGGTGCGAAGCGGATGTACGCGACGCCATCTCGGTAACTGACTGCCTCCGAGGTCAGCGACTGCCAGCCGCGTGGTTCGCCGCTGACGTTGATGAATATTTCCACTTGCGCCGGCAGTTGTCCGGCATCCGCCACCCCACGGCCGTCGAGCAACACACTGCTGACGACGACCACGCCCTCGCCGGCCTGCAGGTCGAGGGTGACCGGCCAGCGCGACGGCTGACTGGCCCATGGAGGGGTGTCATCACCGGCAGTCAGATTGACTGCCCGCTGGTTGTCGTCGAGCGGCAGGGTGTTCCAAGCTACAACGCGGGGGTTCAGTCCGATTCTTGGCGTTCTTCCTGATGCAGCTTCACCAACCGGCATTGCGCTACTCAGAAGGTGAGCGTCGACTTTCGCCATCAGGTTGTCGATGCGTAGCACCTTGCCTACCCCGAAGCGAGCGTCGACTGACAGAAGCATTCCCACCATCACGCCGTCGACCATCAGCAGGCTGCCGCTTAGGCCTTTGCGGATGGGATTATCCTGATATGTCGGTTGCACTCGCAGCAAACCGCGGCCGTCGTCGTCAATGACGGTCACCGCCAGTTGCGCCACTGTGCCGTCGCCATTTATCGAGCGCAGCGTGCCGAGCCGACCCTGCTGAAGTAGGCGATCGATAGAGCGCTGAACGGACAGTGCGCCGCCGCCGCAATTCGTGGCAATGCCACCGTTAACGCGGGCGATGCCGATGTCCCCGCCCAGGTCGGCTGCGTCGTAGGTTTCACCAAGCAGAGGGGGCGAGCCCTCGCGGAGCAGCGCGGGTCGCTCCGCCTCGCGCACGACATGAGTTGGCATGATGGCGTAGCAGTGTGGGCCGTAGTGAGCAAGGAAGGCCTGGCCGATCTCCAACGCAGCCGCGTTTTGGCTCGTCACTAGGGCCTGATCGGCGGAAGCGGATAACGGCAAGAGAAGGCAGCAGAGTAACGCGCGTCGCATCAAGGCACCGTCCCCACCAAGTGAGGCCATGCGCACCTCCCCTAGCTTGACGATTGCTGATGACGCTCGCATCGTTTTTTGAACTCTTTGAAGGCGCATTTTGGCGAGTTGGCATGAATGTCGCGGATCGCACCGTAGCCACCCAACAGGCTGAGAAGACCAACGATGATGCCGGTGAGGGTCACAAGGGTACTGTTTTGGAAAAACCGGGCCCATAGCGATGGCTGGAAGTCGTAGCCGCTGTCACCGAAACGTTCGATCCGGACTTTTTCGGCACGGCCGAAAGCGACGGCGTACAAGGCGCTCGGGGATTCTGCTTGCTGCAGACGGTCGAAGCGGAAGAACCCTTTGGGCTGAAGCATAGTCTTCCCCTCGTACAGATCTAGATTCACTTGGTCTCCGGGTAACAGTTCCGCCTCTTCGATCCGAGTGCGTTTGGACGGGTTCTCGTCTGACGAGCTGAAAATTTCCATCCTGCCCTGGTGAAGTAGTGATGAATCTGACCAAGTCACGTCGCGGCCGATCCGAACACGGTTTGCGATGAAGGGGAAAACCAGATCACGTGGCCGTGCGTCGCTCGCCCAAAACAAATTAAGTTCCGGGCCCAGGGGCACTTCGATGCCCTCATCAACAAGTCGTAGCTTACCCAAGCTGCGGCCAGC
This sequence comes from Thiobacillus sp., assembly GCA_046484355.1. Classification (GTDB taxonomy): domain Bacteria; phylum Pseudomonadota; class Gammaproteobacteria; order Burkholderiales; family Thiobacillaceae; genus Thiobacillus. The sequence goes on along the minus strand of JAWOJD010000055.1, from coordinate 1,979 downwards.
TTGCCCACCCCGGATGGACGCGTGCAGACCGCTACCGGTATGGGTGTCCATTACGACCTCGATCGTGTGTTTGGGTGACTGCACTCTGCCACCGAGCACCAGCACAAGTTCGTACGCATCGGGCAGCGAGTAAGCATGCCAGCGACGTGAGCCACAGGGCGAACTTTTGCTCAAATAATCAGATAGCGCTTCAAGCGTCGCGGTACTGCACAGTGTCGCCCCTTCGATACGCCAACTAGTTTCGCGCTCGGCCGGCAAGGCCAACTCAGCCGCCTCGCTGCGGGCGCTGATGCTGTAATACCAACTCGGCGGCGTCCACACAGCAATGGCCAAGTGAGCAATCAGCATAACGATGAGGACTGGAAGCGCAACAAATGCTACGGCCCACAATGCGAACTCCCACACCAGCAGCAGGAACGCGGTGACGCTTGTCCCGACCCACGACCAGGACCATCGCTGCGCGGTGTCTGCACTTTTCTCCGGAGCGGACATCAGTTGGCTGTCTTCATGAACAGGGGAAGCGCTACAGCGGGCATTTCGCGACCAAAGCGCTCACGCTGGATGTCCACGTTGAGTTTGCCGCCGCGTGGCCAGGGGACGTCGCACCAATAGTCAAAACTGGTACGGCGCCCCTCGCTGATCGGGGTGCATGGGACGAACGAACCGCCGCCGGCACGGTAGAACACATCGGTCGCGCCGAAAGAATTGATGAAGACTCGAATGGATTCAGGCGGCTTCGTTGCGGCAGCATCAATGACGTAATAGCCGTTCGTTTTATTTTCGCATTTGCCGGGGGTTGCCAGCATGGCCAATTCGTTGCGGCTATAGCGTTTAAGCTTGTCTAGAAATTTAGACTTGTCGTAGGGAATCCGAACCAGATTTCCACCGCTTCCACCTGGGAGATTGAAGGTGTTGCGCGAGAAATAAGCGCCATCACGCGACTGCACTGTCAGGCAAACGGGAGAATCGGAAGTCTCCCGTGGCGAGACCGGGTTGGTCAGTTGCAGCCCCTGGATCGAATCACCACCACTGGCATTATTGCCAAGAACACCAACGATGACCGATCCGCTGACATTGACATCGGGGGAATTGCTCTCGAAAAAGTGGTCCCGATCAAGTTTCGCGATGAAGGGCGGGGAGGGGTGAGCTGCGCTCGGCATCAAGGCTAGAGCGACGAGGGAAAGTTTACGTGCTGACATTTGTTGTTCCCTTATGGGTAAAGGCGGTCCCCGTGAACATATTTGGCATGGAATTTCGTGTAACGTTAGTGATCCTTTGCACAAAAGGCAAACAAAACCCCTTCAGGTGAACAAGTGATTTCTGGCAGGCCACCTCCAAGCTTCAGATTCGACTATCCGCGGACTGAATCGCTCTGACCTTCCACGGGACTTGGACACAAAACTGTCAGGACGGGTGAATGCGTTCGCCTTATTGGAAGGCAGTCGTAAGGCGTGAACTTCTGACCAGTGACTGCTAAAGGCCGCCGCATGGCGGACCAAGTTGGCGTAGAACCCACCGGCCGCAATGGTGTGCGCCGTGCAAAGGCGGCGCTTCCCAGTGGGTGCAAGCCCCACCCGGCAAAATGCTCCAGCCGGAAGTAACCGGAGCAGCTATGGAGGTAACGAAATGGCTGAAGCCTTCGGATAGCGGGCCACAAAATTCGGTGGCAGCGCGAGTGTGCAGGCCGTAACGCGAGTGAACGCTGAGTAAGCCTCGAAAAGGTCGATGCACAGGCCGACCCGACGACCCTTTCGGGGAAGGCTGATACGGCTGGACGGATGAGCGAGGTAGGACCGCCAGTCGCTGTGCCGGGGTAGTGGCGACAGCATGTACACAAGGAAAGCGCACGCAACACGGGAAGCCCCAAGGCGTGGTCAGGGATGGCCAACCAAACGCTCGTGAGAGATGGTTCGGGCGCCCTGGGGTGGCGGAGAGGCCCGTAGTACCGTGGAATCCGGGTAATGCCGGTGGAGGGAAGG
>JAWOJD010000005.1:0-18896 GCA_046484355.1 Thiobacillus sp. | reverse complement strand
GGCTCTTCCGGTAAATCCTACGGAGAAACGGGATGACTGGCACCCCTGAAATGCTGTATCTACGCGGTTTTTCGACGACGCGAGCAGGTACAACATATGGGGGCGGCCATCCCGGCGAAGATTTTGGGGCTTGAGGGGCAAGTGATCAAGAAGGTTTTGTTCGACGATGAGAGCGGGCGAGTGCGGGTCGTGTGCGACCGCGACCGGCGTCGCCGGCCTGTCGATCACCGCACCGGCCGAACCGGCTCCGTCAATCGCCTGTTGCGCCGGACAGTGCTGGACGTGCCCATCGGCGGTTGGCCGTGCGAGATCGAGATCGAATATGCCGAGACCTTTCTGTCGCCAGGACAGATTCGCGTCGAAGCCTTGCCCTTCGTGTCGCCCAAGGTGCGGGTGACCAGGCGCTACGCCCGCCTGATCGCCGGCATGGCCCGGCATATGCCGATCTCGACGGTGGCGCGCCACACCGGACTGTCGTGAGACTCGGTGAAGGCCATCGAATGCGCGCACCTGGCCGAGACGATTCCAATCCCCGATCCGAAGAGCCTCGAAGGCATCCGTTATCTCGGCGTCGATGAAGTCGCCCGCGCCAAGGGACAAAGCTATTTCACGCTGGTCTACGACCTGTCGCCCGGCACGGACTACGGCCGCATCCTGTGGGTCAAGGAAGGGCGCGAGTCGGCCGTGTTGCTGGAATTCCTCGACGCCCTCTCCGAAGACTGTGCGGGCGGTATCGATGCGGTGGCGCTGGACATGGGGCCGGCCTACATTGCCGCGGTGCAGGCGTCGTTGCCGACGGCTGCCATCGTGTTCGACCGCTTCCACGTCATGCAGATGTTCAACAAGGTGATCCGCGACTGCCGCCGCGCCGAATTCAAGGCCGCCAGAACGCTGGGCGACCTGACGGGTCAGCAGGCGATCAAGGGCAGCCTGTGGCTGCTGCTGTCGAATCGCACGACCCTCAAGGAAACCGACCAGGGACGACTGGATCAACTGCTGGCGCAGAACCAGCCGCTGGCCACGCTCTACGCGTTGAAGGAGCAGTTGCAGCGGCTGTGGCAACCCGACTCGACATTCGCCGCGATGACCGCACGCCTCGACGACTGGTGTGGCATGGCCATCGCTGCCGGGATGTCCGGGCTGGCGAAGTTCGTGAAGACCTTGCAGGCGCATCGTACGGGCATTTGCGCCTATGCCGATCATCCGATCACCACCTCGCGGCTGGAGGCGGGAAATGTGTCCATCGCCCTGCTGCGCCGCCGCGCCAGAGGCTTCCGCGATATGACGTACTTCAAACTCAAGATATTCCAGTTGAACACCAGGGACACGCCGTCATTCCTGTACAACCGTGTGTCGACAGCACCGTCGCTAAAACACTTGTCTACTGTAGGAAAACCGTGAAGAGCCCAGAATTCCTTATCGAGACCGATGCATTTGACCTTCAAAAGGTCATCGGTTTGTAGCTGTAATCCCTAAACGTGCATTTCTGCCGTTTGCCGTAGTTAGAGCATCCAAGGAACAGGGTCTTACCCTTCCGTTCAACTAGCTTTCCATCTTTGCACCACGGACAAACATCGCCCGGTTGATGCTTCACTCCATCCGCGTGCTCGGATTGCGGTTGCGGTTTTGATGCGGAAAGGGCTGGTGGCAAGCTGTTTGTGTCTGGTAGCGGAAATATGCCTTTGCAGGATTTAGGATAGCCAGCACAAGCAAGAAAATTGCGGGTTGAAGTGCCTCCGCGGGTAAGGGTCTTTCGATCAAGCCGGTGTTGCCCACATTCAGGACAGGTCTGCCCTTCTTGTATTGGTAAAGCTTGAGTTGGGAGCGTGACAGACTTGCCACCCCCTTTTGTTACCGCATCGGATTTAGATGAAGGAAGAGGGGCGTGACAGGACACAAAAAATTCAGCAACGGCCTCAGCTTCGTTGATAGCCATTTTCCACTCCCCTGGCTTCACCTCTAACGAAAGCGAAAGAAGCCCTTTAAAAATGGAACACTTCTTTAGCCAGGCTTCAATGACGGGGATCACAGCATCCGCCTTCATCACCTGCGGAAGATCAATTTCCCTGTGAATAATCCCTTTGTCTGAGATGGCGGCATAAACCAGAACAGGACAGTAGCCAAACCCCTTTTGCATGCCCACGAGTTTCCCAAGCAATTTGCTCGTATTCTCTTTCAACAGCTGTTTGAGGAGGCGTCCTTGCGCTTCGGCCTGCAAGACTGGCGAGGGCATACCCTGTTTGTCGTTTGAATATTCACGTGCCCACTCGCCATGCGTATTGATATGCACGCTCCCGGTAACACTTTTGGACTCAATGATAAAAAGCCCCCACTGGCTGATCAGCAAGTGGTCAATTTGAGCAGCCTCATCTTCATGCTCGACTCTCAAGTCATTGATAACCCAAATATCTTTGGCTGATCCAAATGCGCGTTTAAGGTAAAAGGCCATTTGTTTCTCAGCGGCATCACCTGCTGCGCGGAGTCGATCGTTTTGCTGTGTGAATTGTTTTTCTTTGAGAATCATTTTCGCGTTGTGACTGACAAGGTTTATAGCTGGATGCTAACGAAATGAATGATTTTGTCTTTCCTGGCTCAGAAATCCAGCCAATCCAGCCGCAGCGTCATCTGTTCGCCGGATTCCGTTTCTGCCACCAGCCATTCCGCGCCATCGCGGGTATAGACATCCACCGGCAACAGCCGCTGGCGGCCAAGACGGTCGCCTGACCTGACGTTCATATCCAGCCATTGCCGCGTAAGCGCGGCATATTCCAGGCGCTCGTGATCGGCGCAGGCAATCGAGCGGTATTCGCTCAACGCAATACCACCCCGGCTTTCTCGAACGGCGCCCAGGCTTTGCCAAGGCTCACGCCCAGGCGGCCGACGAGGCGCTCGGCCAGGCCCTCCTGATGGGTGTAGTCGACGATGTCCTCAGCCTTGATGACGTCACGGGCAACCGATTCAACGTTGCCGAGGCCGTCCGACAGGCCGAGCTGGATGCTTTTTTCGCCGCTCCACACCAGGCCGCTGAACATTTCGGGGGTTTCCTTCAGGCGCTTGCCACGGCCTTCGCGCACCACGGCAATGAACTGGCCGTGGATTTCCTCAAGCATCTGCTTGGCGAATGCCTGTTGTTTGGGGTCGACCGGCGAGAATGGGTCGAGGAAGCCCTTGTTATCACCCGCGGTCAGCAAGCGCCGTTCGACGCCGAGTTTTTCCATGGATTCGGTGAAGCCAAAACCATCCATCAATACGCCAATCGAGCCGACGATACTGGCCTTGTCGACAAATATCTTGTCGGCACCGGCGGCGACGTAATAGCCGCCCGAGGCGCAAATGTCGTCGACAACGGCATACAGCGGAATCTTCGGATGCTTGGCGCGCAAACGCTTGATCTCGTCGTAAATCTGTCCGGCCTGCACCGGGCTGCCGCCGGGACTGTTGATGCGCAGGATGATGCCCTTGGTTTTCTTGTCGTCGAACGCGCTTTGCAGACTGCTGATGACGGAATCGGCGCTGGCTTCGTCGGCCGAGATCACGCCCTGCAGGTCGATCAGCGCAGTGTGCGCCTTGGGGAGGGTGACGCCGTCCGAGCCAAACCAACCGGCAGCCAGAAACAGCACGACAAACAGATAAATGAAGCCGAGCGTCTTGAACAGGATGCTCCAGTGTCGGCTGCGCCGCTGCTCCTGAACGGCTGACAGCGCCAGTTTTTCCAGCACCTCGCGCTCCCAGTTGGGCGAAGCGGGTTTTTCTTGTTCGATCATTGTTCTTCCATCACAAAAATGTAGCCGTCATGTTCGACGACCGGGACAGGGATCAGGCCGCGACCGGCGCAGCGCCCGCCCACGCAATGGCCGCTGGCCGGGTGGTAGAGCGCGCCGTGGGTAGCGCAAATCAAGTATAGCCGCGAGTCATCGAAGAATTCGCCCTCCTGCCAGTCGAGTTCCACCGACTGGTGGGCGCATTGATTGAGAAAAGCGCGCGGCTGGCCATCGAAGCGCACCACGAAGGCAGGCTGCGGCTTGCCAGTGCGAACCCATTCGAAACGCACGCCCCTGCCCTGCTCGGCGAGTGCGCTCGCAGCGCAGATCAGGCGTTCGCGTTCAGCCATGCGCGCACCTCGGCAAAACTGTCCAGCAGGGCCAGCGGCGCATGCGGATGGAGGTCATCGGCCTCGTGCGCGCCGTAGGTGACGCCCAGACTGGCCACGCCGGCATTCGACGCCATCAGCAAATCGTGGCTGGTGTCACCAATGACCAGCGTGCGGGCCGGGGCGGCACCCAACTCGTCGATCAGTTCCAGCACCATCGCCGGGTGCGGCTTGGAATGCGTCTGGTCGGCGCAGCGGGTGGCGGCAAACCATGCACCGAGCTTGCTGGCTTCGAGCGCGCGGCTAAGCCCGATGCTGCTCTTGCCGGTGGCCACGGCTAGTTGAAAGCCGCGCTGGTGCAGTTCACGGATCCCGTCGGCCACGCCCTCGAACAAGGGGATCAAATCGTCACGCCCCAGATAATGATGGCGATACCGCTCGACCAGTTGCGGATACGCATCGGCAGACAAGTCCGGCAACAAGGCTTGCAGGGCCTGCACCAGCCCGAGGCCGATGATCTGGCGCGAGGCGCGGTCGCTCGGCACGGGCTGGCCGATATCCTCGCACGCGCGCTGGATCGAATCGACGATCACGCCGGCGGAATCCATCAGGGTGCCGTCCCAATCGAATATCAGCAGGTCAAATTGCTTGGGTGTATGCGTCATGGCGTCGGCAAGGTGTCCAGAAAAGCAGCAAGTTCGTCGGGCAGCGGCGCCTCGATCAGCATTTTTTCGCCGCTGACGGGATGGTCGAATACCAGCTTGGCCGCATGCAGGAACATGCGCTTCAGCCCCTGCTTGGTCAGGCGCTTGTTCAACTCGAAATCGCCATATTTGTCATCCCCCGCGATCGGGAATCCCAAGTGCGAGGTATGCACGCGAATCTGATGGGTGCGACCGGTTTTCAGTTCCGCTTCCAGCAGGGTGAAATCCTGAAAGCTTTGCAGGCGGCGGAAAATAGTGTGCGCGGCTTGCCCCTCGTCACGCACCGTCACGCGCTTTTCGCCGTTGTCGTCCACCCGTTTATGCAGCGTCAGCTTTACGTGTTGCACAGGATTCGGCCAGCGCCCGGCCACCAGCGTCAGATAGCGCTTTTCGATCTTGCCCTCGCGCATCGCCGCATGCAGGCCGACCAAAGCACGCCGCTTCAGCGCGATCAGCAACACGCCTGAGGTTTCGCGGTCGAGCCGGTGCACCAGTTCCATGTAGCGGCACTCGGGCAGTTCCAGCCGCATCTGCTCGATCACCCCGCGCGAAATCCCGCTGCCGCCGTGCACCGCCATGCCGGACGGCTTGTTGAGCGCAATCAGCGCGTCATCGCGGTACAGAATATGCGGCAACAGGCGGTTGACGCTGGGCGGCAGACTGGGTGCTGCGGTCGATGCGGGGGTGGCCATGCGCACCGGCGGAATGCGCACTTCGTCGCCCAATTGCAATCGGTAACTGACGGCGATACGCCCCCCGTTGATCCGCACCTCGCCGCCGCGCACCAGCTTGTAGATGCGGCTTTTAGGCACGCCCTTCAGCCGCGCCATCAGGAAGTTATCCAGACGCTGGCCATCCGCGCTGTCGTCTATCTTCAGGCGGCGGACAGAATCTTGTTCTAAGTCATTCTTTTTCATATACACTACCATCGGTTCAGGCTGATTTCTGCCTGACCTTTTTTTGAATACCACGCCGGTTAAAACGCTCACCGGCCGCCGCCTGCCCGGCCCGTCTGGATTCCTGCCGCCCCGCCAGCTTCAAGTTGGCGCGACCAGTCGAAACCACCCGCCCCGTGCCAGTCGGCAAAGCAGCGATGTTATCAATGACGCGCCAACAAGCATACGAAATCAGTATTCACGCTCGGATATTTCTCCAGCGGGAATCGGAAAGACCGCCCGGCTTTGCCGGCAACCCTCTCCAGGAACAGGACACCTTGACCCATGCCATTTCACCCATCCCATACGTGATCGCATGAGCCGCCCGTAATAGGCGGCAGTCTGGCCTGTCCCGTATGCACGCGCGCGGGAGTAAACATGAAGCGCATGCTATTTAACGCAACCCAGGCGGAAGAACTCCGGGTTGCCATCGTCGACGGGCAAAAACTTGTCGACCTTGACATCGAGTCCGCCAGCAAAGAACAACGCAAGGGCAATATCTACAAGGGGATCGTTACCCGCGTCGAGCCCAGCCTTGAGGCCGCATTTGTCGATTATGGCTGCGAGCGCCACGGTTTCCTGCCCTTCAAGGAAATCGCCCGCTCCTGCCTGCCCGGCAATGCCCGTCCCCCCGAAGGCCTGAAAGAAGGCCAGGAACTGCTGGTCCAGGTGGAAAAGGACGAGCGCGGCAACAAGGGCGCAGCCCTCACCACCTACGTTTCACTGGCCGGCCGCTATGTCGTGCTGATGCCGACCAACCCGCGCGGCGGCGGTGTGTCGCGCCGTATTGAAGGTGAAGAGCGCAACGAACTACGCGACACGCTGGCGCAACTCGACATCCCCGAAGGCATGAGCCTGATCGCCCGCACCGCCGGCATCGGCCGCACCGCCGAAGAGTTCCAGTGGGACCTGAATTACCTGCTCAGCCTGTGGAAAGCCATCGACGGCGCCTCCAGTTCGCAATCCGGAACGTTCCTGATTTACCAGGAAGGCAGCCTTGTCATCCGCGCCATCCGCGACTACTTTTCGGCTGACATCGGCGAGATCCTGATCGACACCGAAGACATCTACGAACAGGCGCAGCAGTTCATGGCGCACGTGATGCCGGACAACGTCAATAAGGTCAAGTTCTACCGCGACGACGTCCCGCTGTTCTCGCGTTTCCAGATCGAACACCAGATCGAGTCGGCGTATTCGCGCCAGGTCAACCTGCCGTCCGGCGGCGCCATCGTGATCGACCACACCGAAGCGCTTGTATCGGTTGACGTCAACTCGGCGCGCGCCACCAAGGGTACCGACGTCGAGCAAACCGCCTACAACACCAATCTCGAAGCGTCCGACGAAATCGCCCGTCAGATGCGCCTGCGGGACCTGGGCGGCCTGATCGTGATCGATTACATCGACATGGAAAACCCCAAGAACCAGCGCGAAGTCGAAAATCGCCTGCGCGATGCGCTGCATCACGACCGTGCCCGCGTGCAAACCGGCAAGATTTCGCGCTTTGGCCTGCTGGAACTGTCGCGTCAGCGGCTGCAGCCTTCGCTTGGCGAAACCAGCTACACTCCCTGCCCGCGCTGCCACGGTACCGGCCACATCCGCGGTGCGGAATCGTCAGCGCTGCACATCCTGCGCATCCTGCAGGAAGAGGCCATGAAGGACAACACCGGCGCGGTGCACGTGCAGCTTCCGGTCGATGTTGCCACCTTCCTGCTCAATGAAAAGCGCGTCGATATCCACACGATGGAAACGCGTTTGAAGGTCAATGTGGTGTTGATCCCCAACATCCACATGGAAACCCCGCACTACACGCTCACCCGCCTCCGTCACGACGAACTCAACCTACGCGACGCCAACGAGCCGAGCTACAAGATGGCGACCGTTCCGGAAGGTGAATCCACCTATGAAACCGCGCAAGCCGCCGCACCGGCACGCCAGGAAGCCGCGGTCAAGTCAATCGCGCCATCGCAGCCGGCTCCCGCACCGCGTGCGGCTGTTCCTGCCGTTCTGCCCGCACAGGGCAGTCTGATCGGACGCGTCTTCGGCTGGTTCAAGAAATTGGGAGATGAAGTGAGCGGAGCGGGTTCCGCACCGGCCGCTCCCCAGCCTGCTCTCACGCCATCTGCACGGGGCGATCGCTCGGGCGAGCGCCGGGAGCGCAAACCTGGTCAGCGTCGTGGTCGTGGCGAAAGCCGCAATGCCGAGCGGAGCGAAAGCCGTGGCGGGGAATCTCGTCAGGGCGAGTCGCGCCAGTCTGAAGACCGGTCACCGTCCCGCAACGGTAACGCCGCAGCCAAGCCCCCGCGCGCACCGCGTCCACCCAAGCCGCGCCCCGAAGCCGAGGCTCCCCAGCAGAATGCCGAGCCGATCGAGGCGCCGCGGGAACGCGAGGCTGGCGGCGAAGAGAAACGCGAGCCCCGCAGCCGTCGTGGGCGCGGCAACCGCCGCCCGCGTGAAGCGCGTCCGGAAATTGAAGTAGCGGCAGACGCATCGACGGGCTCGATCGAAGCCGTTGTGCCGGCGGGCAATCATGCCGTGATCGAAGTCGCAGGCACACGCAAGGCCGCAGCCGCAGCGTCCATGCCTGCCCAGCAGGACTTGCAACTGGATGCTGCGGCCGTCACCGCATCGCCTGCCGCCATCCTGGAATCGCTGGAAACCGGAAAAGCCAACCTGCAGCAAGTCGAAACGCAGACTGTTGCAAGCCAGGCACCCTCATCCAGCGAATCGGGACGCCCGCGCCGACGCCGCCGTCCGGCAAGCCGGCCCGAAACTGAGAGCGCCGGCCTGATGCAGGTGGAAACCACCAGCGCACCGGCTGCCGAGGGGGTCGAGATGACTGCACCTGATGCTCCGCACCCGACCCGCCGGCGCTCGCGCCCGAAGGTGAGTGACACGCAGGAAGCCCTGGTCCAGGTGGAAACCGGAGCGGAATAATCCCGACCCGGAACGCAACAAGGGCCGCTGATGCGGCCCTTGTTGCGTTCCGGTCAAATGCTGCTCAGTTTTCGGCGCGACCCGTTGACTGAACACCCCCCCTGATTTCCTTCAACAGACCCTGCACTGCATCCTCGATCATGTCGAGGTTGTCTTCAAAACCCTGCGTCCCGCCGTAATACGGATCGACCACGTCCAGGTTGGGATATTTGCGGCTGAACGACAGCAGGCGCCGGATTTTGGCGTGATGCCGCGCGGGTGCGCGCTTGATCAGCTTGCTGTAGTTGTCGCCATCCATCACCAGGATGTAGTCGAACGCTTCAAAATCGGCGTCCGACACCTTGCGGCCACGCAACTGGCTGATATCCGCTCCGCGCCGGCGAACCGCCTCCTGCGCGCGCTGATCGGGCGTGTCGCCCACATGGTAGGCATGCGTGCCGGCGGAGTCCGCTTCGACATGCGTATCCAGCCCGGCCTCGCGAACTGCCTTGCGAAAAATGCCTTCTGCCATGGGCGACCGGCAAATATTGCCCATGCAAACGAATAAAACCTTAGTCATGTTCTTCCATACCAAATAAGACCTGCTTGAGTTCCTTCAACTGATCGCGAAGTTCCGCGGCTTTCTCGAATTCCAGATTTTTCGCGGCATCGAGCATCTCCTTTTCCAGCTTCTTGATTTTCCTGGTCAATGCCTTGTCGTCCAGCACCTTGTAGGTGGCCACGGTCTGCGCCGCCTTGAGTTCCTGACGGCTGGCATCGGCATCGTACACCCCGTCGATGATGTCCTTGATCCGTTTTGTCACTCCGCGTGGCGTGATGCCGTGCTCAAGGTTGAAAGCAGTCTGCCGGGTGCGGCGACGCCCGGTTTCGTCCATCGCGCGGCGCATCGAATCGGTGATTTTGTCGGCGTACAGGATGGCCGTGCCGTTTAAATGGCGCGCAGCCCGTCCGATGGTCTGGATCAATGAACGCTCGGAGCGCAGAAAGCCTTCCTTGTCGGCATCCAGAATGGTGACCAGCGAGACCTCGGGGATATCCAGCCCTTCGCGCAGCAGGTTGATACCGACCAGCACATCAAATTCCCCCAGCCGCAGGTCGCGAATGATCTCGACCCGTTCGACGGTGTCGATATCCGAATGCAGGTAGCGCACCTTGATGCCGTGCTCGGCAAGATAATCGGTGAGGTCTTCCGCCATCCGTTTGGTCAGCGTCGTCACCAGCACCCGCTCGCCGACGGCGATGCGTTTTCTTGCCTCGCTCATCAGGTCGTCGACCTGGGTCCCCACCGGCCGCACTTCGACCACCGGATCGATCAATCCGGTCGGGCGCACCAGTTGTTCGACCACCTGGCCCGCGTGCTCGGCTTCGTACTTGGCGGGCGTGGCGGAAACAAACACGGTCTGCGGCATCAAGCCTTCGAATTCTTCGAACTTGAGCGGGCGATTGTCGAGCGCGGAAGGCAGGCGAAAACCGTAGTCGACCAGGTTCTCCTTGCGCGAGCGGTCGCCCTTGTACATGCCGCCCACCTGTGTCACGGTGACGTGCGACTCGTCGATGAACATCAGCGCGTCCTTCGCCAGATAGTCGATCAGCGTCGGCGGCGGCTCGCCGGGATTGCGCCCCGACAGATGCCGCGAGTAGTTCTCGATGCCCTTACAGAAGCCCAGCTCGACCATCATTTCAAGATCGAATCGGGTGCGTTGTTCCAGCCGTTGTGCCTCGACCAGCTTGCCGTTGGCGTAATACCACTCCAGCCGCTCGCGCAGCTCGACCTTGATCTGCTCGATGGCGCGCAAGGTGGTTTCGCGCGGTGTGACGTAATGGCTCGACGGGAAGACTGTGAAACGCGCCACTTTCGACAGAATCTGGCCGGTCAGCGGGTCGAACAGGTGCAAGGTTTCGACCACGTCGTCGAACAGTTCGACGCGGATCGCGGTTTCGGCGTGCTCCGCCGGAAAAATGTCGATCACGTCGCCTCGTACGCGGAACACGCCACGCTTGAATTCGATGTCGTTGCGATCGTATTGCATCTGCGTCAGCCGCTGGATGACCTCACGCTGGCCCATCTTTTCGTTCTCGCGCAGCAGCAGAATCATGCTGTGATAATCCGACGGATCGCCGATACCGTAGATCGCCGACACCGTCGCAACGATCACGGTATCGCGCCGTTCCAGCAGCGACTTGGTCGCCGAGAGCCGCATCTGCTCGATGTGTTCGTTGATGCTGGAATCTTTTTCAATGAACAGGTCGCGCGCCGGCACATAGGCTTCGGGCTGGTAGTAGTCGTAATACGACACGAAATACTCGACCGCGTTTTCCGGAAAGAACTCGCGCATTTCCGAATACAGCTGTGCCGCCAGCGTCTTGTTCGGTGCCATCACCAGCGCCGGTCGGCCCAGTTGCGCAATGACGTTGGCCATGGTGAAGGTCTTGCCCGACCCGGTCACGCCCAGCAGGGTTTGATAGGCCAGCCCGTCCTCGATGCCCTCGATCAGTTGCGCAATGGCACGGGGCTGGTCACCGGCCGGCGGAAAGGGCTGAAACAGGCGAAACGGGCTATTGGGGAAGGTGACGAACACAGGTAAAATCGCTCGAAAAACCCGTTGATATTAGCATTCCGCCGCCTTCTTGATCAGGCGGATGCACGTTAGGAACCGCCTTGGAACTTTCTCACCGCGTACAAGCCATCAAGCCCTCCCCTACCCTGGCCGTTACCGCCCGCGCCGCCGCACTCAAGGCCGGCGGTCGCGACATCATCGGCCTGGGCGCCGGCGAACCCGATTTCGACACGCCTCAACACATCAAGGATGCCGCAGTTGCGGCGATCCACGCGGGATTCACCAAGTACACGGCTGTCGACGGCACCCCCAGCCTGAAGGCAGCCGTCATCGCCAAGTTCAAGCGCGACAACGGACTCGACTACACCCCTAAACAGATTCTGGTGTCGTGTGGCGGCAAGCAGAGCTTTTACAACCTGGTGCAAGCCGTCATCAATGCCGGCGACGAAGTCATCATCCCCGCGCCCTACTGGGTCTCGTATCCCGACATTGTCATCCTGGCAGACGGCAAGCCGGTGATCGTCGAAGCGGGCATTGAACAAGGCTTCAAGATCACGCCGGCGCAGCTCGAGTCGGCCATCACCCCCCAAACCCGCCTGTTCGTCATCAACAGCCCGTCCAATCCCACCGGCGCGGTATACAGCGGCGACGAACTCGCCGCGCTGGGCGCGGTGCTGCGCAAGCATCCGCAGGTGCTGATTGCCTCAGACGACATGTACGAGCACATCCGGCTCGACGATGCGCCCTTCGTCAACATCCTCAACGTGTGTCCCGACCTGTATGACCGCACGCTGGTCCTGAGCGGGGTCTCCAAGGCATATGCGATGACCGGCTGGCGCATCGGCTATGCCGCAGGGCCTGAGCCGATCCTGCGCGCGATGACCAACGTGCAGTCGCAGTCCACCTCCAACCCCACCTCCATTTCGCAGGTCGCAGCCGAAGCCGCACTCAACGGCGACCAGGGCTGCATCGCACCGATGGTCGCGGCGTTCAGGGAACGCCACCGGTTTGTGGTCGACGGGCTCAACGCCATCCCCGGTTTCCATTGCGTGGACAGCGGCGGGGCCTTCTATGCCTTCCCCGACGTGCGGCCCGCGATCATGAAACTGCTGGCGCGCGACATTATCGAAGCGCCAACCGACATCGCCTTCTCCGAATACCTGCTGGAAAGCGCCGATGTCGCCGTCGTTCCAGGTTCGGCTTTCGGCGCAGAGGGCTATATCCGTCTGTCGTTCGCCACCTCGCAGGCCAACCTGGAAAAGGCGCTCAAGCGCATCGCCGCCGCGCTGGGCTAGCGTGCGGGTCGCGGGTAGGCTAGCGTGATGCGCACTCCCGCCCTGCCCCCCACGCGCGGCACCCTGAGCTGGCTGCTCCAGCTTGCCTACACCACCGTGCGCCTATTCGGCCAGAACGGTCTCCAGAACCACGCGGCGGCGACTGCCTTCTATTTCCTGCTGTCTGCCACCCCGCTGTTGCTGCTGCTGAGCTACGCCCTGCAACTGCTCGGACACATTGCCGAAAACTCGGTGCCCGCCACCATCCTGATGGCAGCGCTCTACAATCAGCTGCAGCTTGAAAGCCTCACCGAACTGGGCTTTATCCCGCGTCAGGCCAAGCTTGCCGCCGGGAGCGTCGGACTTGCCACCCTGGTGTTGTCCTCGCGCGGGCTGGTGCATGCGGTGCAGGGTGCGTTCCGCATCATCTTTCCCGACCAGAAAAAACATAATTTGGTGGTGTCATGGGTCATGCCCTTGATCATCCTGCCGGTGCTGTTCCTGTTGATGGGCGTCGCAACGGTAGCGCAGGTGACCCTGAGCTTTCTGGCGCAAAACGACTTCATCGGGACAGGCAACGCACAGGTATTGAAGGCACTCAACTCGCTATTCGGCTTTCTTATGGTGTGGGGCCTGCTGTTCACCGCCTACTGGCGTCTGCCACGGCGACATCCGCCTGCACGCGTCGCAGCGGCCTTCTCGCTCGGCGCAGGCCTGAGCCTGGTCATGCTGCTTGTGCTGTTCGGCATCTTTTTCAAGCTGGAAAACTACAATAACCTCTATGGTGCAGTCGGCGGCGTCGTGTTCGTGCTGATCGGCGCCTTCTTCGCTTTCATGTTGCTGTATCTGTGGGCGCAAGCCCTGTATGCCTACGGCAAGGTCGACATCGCCGCACTGGAAAAACTGTTTCTGGGCGGCAGCGGCGAAGGCGCCAGCAAACTGGAAGCCTACGTCTTCGGCGACATTCATCGCCTGCTGGAAAAGTATGGCCAGATTCATCCCGCGGGTTCGACGCTCATCGAAGAAGGCGACGACTCGCGCATCGCCTATTTCCTTTATGCCGGCCGCGCGCTGGTCTACAAGAACACCGACGATGGACGTCGCAAGCTCGGCGAACTCAGCGAAGGCCAGTTGTTCGGCGAGATGGCCTATCTGCTGAGCGAGAACCGCACCGCCTCGGTCGTTGCCGACACCGAACTCACCGTACTCGCCCTGCCGCCCGCCATCATGGAAGAACTCATGCGCCACTCCGCCCCGCTGTCTCGGCGCATCATCGACACCCTGTGCAAACGTCTGGAGCGGATGAACCTGTCGAACCCACGCTGAGTATGGATGCCGCTCACGCAGCCCTGAATTTCAGCTTAATAACAGGCCGAGACTTGACCGGAACGCGCTCCATCACTAGAATTCGCGCTTTCCCATTCCCCGATAGCTCAGTCGGTAGAGCGACGGACTGTTAATCCGCAGGTCCCTGGTTCGAGCCCAGGTCGGGGAGCCAGACACAGCAAGCACTTAGGCCATCCTTTGGGGTGGCCTTTTTGCCATTCAGAGGCTCGGCATTGAACGCCGGTGTCTGTATGGGGTCAGAGTGTCTCGCCGGGGACACTCTTCTGGTCAAGATTTCAACCACCTTTCAAAGGATTCGACATGCATACCGACCAAGTTCTAAGCCATTTGAAAAAACACGGGCAGCTACTCGATCTGGAGATAGCGTCAGCAACCGGAATTGCGCTGGCACAAGTCCGTAAGTCGCTGGCTGACCTGACAACACGTGGAGAAGTCTCCCAGTGCAGCGTCACCCACTTCAATGGCAACAAGCGCATCGATGGATTTCAGTGCAGGATTTCCGGCTATGTGCCGCCCGTCGCCCCCGGTCGAAAGCCCGGAAAAAACACCTCTTCCGACTAGAACGGGGCCAGGAGTCCAACGGGTGCGCTCTTCAACGAGGCGTGATCCCGGTGGGTTTCAACCCATATCAGGAGCAATACCCGTGACCAATGCACAACGGCGGGCCGAATGGCTCGCCCGCCACAAGGCTGAAGGGGATTCGGTTCATGCTGACAGCCCGCCCAAGCCAACACCCAGCAGCGCATTCTGCCCGCATGAGGCCGGTGCGTACTACCTGGCTGCCGTGAGTACAGTCGGCACATTCAAGATGTTCGCCAAGGACCTCAAGCCGCCGGTTTACACCTACGGCATCACCACCGTTCGGTTTGAACAGGATGCCGATACCGGCAAATGGATCTGGTTTGATGGCGAGGAAAAACAATCCCCGCGCAAGACCCAGGAGGGTTGGCGTCTTGGCAGCAAGCGATTGCACGACACGCGCGAAAGCGCAGAGGCCGAGCTTCACCGCGAAATGGAGAAGAACGGCGACCGGGTGACCAAGGTGCATGACCTGCCCGACGATATGGCTGCGCTGAAGAAGATCCGCAGTGCCCACCATCCAGACCGCAACCCCGATGCCGACCAGGACCTCTATCAGGCAGTCGTCGAGAAGCTGGACAGGATGCGCACGGAGAGCCTTGCCGCAGCCTGAGTAGGTTCTGCGGCGTTCTGCCCCGTACAAACCACCGTTTCCATTCGAATTTAATCAGTGCGTTTGGCTCTCTGGCAATCGCTGACCCCTGGTTCAAATCCAGGTCAGGGAGCCAAATTTGAAGAGCCTCGCAACGATGCGGGGATTTTTATTTTTTGCCCGTCGGGGTTTGCCAAGTGTTTCCAGCAACACTGAAATCATGCTGTTGGTTTCCACCGCACATGACGAAGGCTTGCATCCCCCGCTTCAGAAAACGGATTCAGCCCCAGCAGCTTGCCGGGGTAGGATGATGCACTTCATCGCCACTGGGCACCCACATGAAACGCATCCCATCCCAATCCCTCCTGGCATTGATGTTCGCGACGCAGGCGCTCGACGCCTGGGCCGTTGAGGAGTCGTTCACCATCGATCACACCAATACCCGCCCCAGTTTCGAGGTGGGCCACATGGGTTTTGCCACGCAGCACGGCCGCTTCGACCGGACACGGGGCATGGTCATCATGGACGAGCAGAAGAAGCAGGGAAAAGTGGACATCACGATCGATGCGGGGTCGATCAACACCGGGATCAAGCAACTGGACCAGGTGTTGCGCGAGTTCGATTATCTGAACGTGGCGCGCCACCCCTCGCTCACATTCCAGTCCTCGCAATTCAAATTCGATAGGGACAAGCTGGTGGCTGTGGATGGCACGCTCACGATGCTGGGGGTTTCCAGGCCGATTTCACTCAAGGTCACCCACTACGAGTGCGGTATTGACCTGGCCACGTCCAAATATATCTGTGATGTCGATGCGGAAGCCCGTTTCAAGCGTTCAGACCATGGCATGACGAAGTTCATCCCCATGGTGAGCGATGATGTGAAGCTCAGAATCAAGGTCAAGGCGGCGCGCGATCAGTGATCCGGCGGGATGGACAGATACGCCCCGGACCCGGCGTGGATCCGGACGCTATCAGCAGCTTGTCTTATTTTGCGGGCAGATACAGGTTGGCGCGCTGAACAGTTTCCCGTACCGGCTGCCTGGAATAATAGTTGGCCAGGGCTTTCATATCGCGGTCATTCATGACCCGGCCAGTCTGGAAGGCCTGGAGCATGAATTCATGCGGGCCAATCGCCTCGATCTGGCCTTTCATCTTGGCGACCAGAACATCGGCATCCTGGCCC
Organism: Thiobacillus sp.; assembly: GCA_046484355.1. GTDB lineage: Bacteria > Pseudomonadota > Gammaproteobacteria > Burkholderiales > Thiobacillaceae > Thiobacillus. The sequence goes on along the minus strand of JAWOJD010000005.1, from coordinate 2,700 downwards.
GCCAAACGTGGCGCGGCATTGTCGGTGGGATTCCCATCCGGACCATGGCAATACGCACAGAATAAGGTCTTTGCAGGACTGGTGGTCGCGCTCTCGTTTGCCGCGGCAGGGGTGCCGCACACGCCCACTCCTAAAGTTGCTCCGACCAAGTACAACCACTGCAGTTGACGCGAAAAACGATATTTCATGGTGATCTCCCTGAACCAGGTTTCAGCTTGGGCCTGGACGTTGAGATTCATTTTTCGCCAGACACTCGACCTATAAGTATACAAGCCCAAGTCAGGGCACGTACGGGTTTAGGCAGGTGTCCTCATCCTGCTTTCACCCCCGTACAAATATTCGGATAACCCTATCCATTGATCGCGTCCTGCGGCCTGCTTATACTGGGCACTACCCTCCAAACTCTCTGCTTTCGGAATCCATCATGACTGCCTTTACCCCTGACAACATCCGCACTCTGGCCCTGGTGGGCCAGGGTGGCGCTGGCAAGACCACGCTGATTGAATCAATGCTCGCGCAGACCGGCGCGATTCCAACGGCGGGCAACCTGCAGCGCGGCACCACGGTCTGCGATTACGATCCGCTTGAAAAAGAGCACCAGCATTCGATCAAGCTGGCCGTCGCGCATCTGGAACACAACGGCACTCGGGTTCATCTGCTCGACACCCCTGGCTTCCCGGATTTCATGGGGCAGGCAATGTGTGCGTTGGATGCGGTGGAGACGGTTGCGGTGGTGATCGATGCCACCAGGGGCGTCGAATACACCGCCAGCCGGATGATGCACTGGGCGCAGGCGCGCAAGCTGTGCCGGATGATCATCGTCAACAAGATCGACCATCCCGGCGTCGACCTTGCGGGGCTGATGGCCGAGATCCAGACGGCGTTCGGCCGCGAGTGCCTGCCGCTCAATTTGCCCGCCAGCGAGGGCAGCAGGGTGGTCGACTGTTTCTTCAACCCGGAGGGTGAGACCGACCTTGCATTCGTCGCCGCGGCGCACAGTGCGCTGATCGACCAGGTAGTCGAGGTCGACGAAGCGCTGATGTCGGTCTATCTCGAACAGGGCAGCGTCACCCCGGAACAGTTGCATGCGCCGTTCGAGAAGGCGCTGCGTGAAAACCATCTGGTGCCGGTCTGTTTCGTCTCGGCGCAGAGCGGCGTCGGCGTGCCCGAACTGCTCGACGTCATCGTCAAGCTGCTGCCCAACCCCACCGAAGGCAACCCACCGCTGTTCTACAAGGGCGAGGGCGGCGCAGCCACGCCTTTTCGTTCCGAGCCGGATCCAGCCAAGCACGTCATCGCCCATGTTTTCAAGGTCGAGATGGACCCCTACGTCGGCAAGAGTTGCGTGTTCCGTGTTCACCAGGGCACCATCACGCCGAATTCCCAGCTGTATATCGGCGAGTTGCGCAAGCCGTTCAAAGTCGGCCACCTTTACCAATTGCAAGGCAAAAAGACCATGGAAGTCGAGGCCTGCGGACCCGGCGACCTCTGCGCGGTGGCCCGCATCGACGACCTGGGCTTCGATGCTGTGCTGCACGACGCTGCGGATGACGACCACATTCACATGCAGCCGCTCGATTTTCCCCACGCCGTCTACGGCCTGGCGATCCGGCCGAAAAAGCAGGCCGATGCCTCCAAGCTGGCCGAAGTGCTGCACAAACTGACCGCCGAGGACCCCGGCCTGCACGTCGAGCACGATCCGACCACGCACGAGGCCGTCATCCGGGGTCAGGGCGAAATGCATCTCGCCAATGTGCTGGAGAAGATGCGCGCGCAGTTCCGCCTCGATGTCGAGACCCATCCGCCAACCATCCCCTACCGCGAGACCATCCAGGCATCGGCCGAAGGACACCACCGCCACAAGAAGCAAAGTGGCGGGGCGGGCCAGTTTGGCGAGGTCTTCCTGCGGGTGGAGCCCATGAAGCGCGGCACCGGCTTTGATTTCGTCGATGCGGTCAAGGGCGGCGTCATTCCCGGCACCTTCATTCCTGCCGTTGAAAAAGGCGTGCGCCAGGCGATGAGCAGCGGCGCCATTGCGGGTTTCCCGATGCAGGATGTGCGCGTCACCGTGTTCGACGGCAAAACCCACGCAGTGGACGGCAAGGAAATTGCCTTTGTCACGGCCGGCAAGAAGGCCTTTCTGAATGCCATGAACCAGGCCAGACCCATCGTCCTGGAACCCATCGTCAGCATCGAGATCACGCTTCCAGAATCAAGTTTCGGCGACGTCTCCGGCGACCTGTCCGCGCGTCGCGGCCAGATCACCGGCAGCCAGACTGGCCGCGGCGGCATGATGCAGATCAACGGACTGGCGCCCCTGGCCGAACTGGACAGCTTTCAACTGCGTCTGAAGGCGATCACCGGTGGCCAGGGTTCGTACACCCTGGCGCTGGACCGCTACGAGCCGGTGCCGACTGAGGTGCAGCGGCAGCTGGTGGAGCAGTTCAAGCCGGTCGCCGAAGAAGACTGACCCCCGTGCCGGGGCCCGCTACCCTGGCCACGGCAACCGCCCCGCGACCCAGAACGTCTTGATGGGAAAGTCGTACACCGTGCGGCCGTACACAGCCCGGAACTGGACGCGTGTGCTGCTCAGTTCGCATAGCCATGGCTCCTGGGAAACAGGCGCCGCTCTTGTTAGGGCGTAGGGCGTAAACAAGGCAATATTAATCCCCCCTTCGGCGTCTCGCGCAGACGAAAACT
>JAWOJD010000070.1:0-6838 GCA_046484355.1 Thiobacillus sp. | reverse complement strand
CGGATGAACGCTGATCCATGACGCTCATGCCGACCCCGTACACCGCAAGGATCGCCAGCAGTGCCAGGGTGATCAATGCAATGACGAGGGTTGCGCCACGCTGTTTATCAGATTGGGTATTCACAGTTTTCCTCTCAGGAAACGCGGTCGTTGCGCACACGGATGGTCTCCCGCAGGTAGCGTTCAATGCTGTTGTCGCTTTTCAAGCGCCCCTTCATTTCTATGCTGTATTGGCGGATATTGACATCAAAATTTCCTGCACTGAGCACGCCCGGGGATTGGTCCTCAATGGTGAAGGACATGATATCGATGGTCTTTTCATCGGTGACATTTTCCCAGTCGTCGCCGCTGCAATCCGTGCCGCCTTTTCGCATTTCTACCGCCTTGTTGGTGGCGTCATATCGAAAGCCCATGCGCTCCGAATTGTCTATCAGGCCATTGGCGTCGAGGTCGTAGCTGAAAATGGCGCAATCGTTACCCATCAGACTGGCGGTGACCACCGCACTTTCGGGGGCCAGCAAACCCCAACCACCCTTTGCAACACCGCCTTTGCTTGCAAGCACCGTATCGGGGAAGGCGGTATTCAGGGTCGCCGTGAAAGTGTTGGAACCGGCATCGTAGGCAGAGATGGTGGCGGTGTATTTATTGCTGCCATCCAGGTACATCAAGGTCGCGCCAATCGCCCTTGCCCCCAGACTGTCGACCAGCGTGTCGCTCACATCACTGCTGTCAAAGCTGAGCGGGATGGTTGCGCTGGCGCCACTGGTGTTGCTGCTGAAAGTCAGCGTCGAAACCGAACTGACCCGGGTAGCATCCAGCGCGCCCCCCCACGAACTGGCACGGCGCAGATCATTGGTCATCAGGTTTATCACGTTGCGCATTTCCTGATTCAGAAAGGACATTCGGATGTTGTCGCGGCTGGACGCCATGGACGAAACTGCAAGAACCAGAGCGCCGGATACGACGATCATGCCGACCGTCAGCGACACCATCATCTCGACCAGGCTGAGTCCGCGTTGTCTGTCCTGCTGGTTGCTGATCCTGATTAGCATTTCTTGAACCCCCCCAGATAGCCGTCCCCCTCTACCGAGCACGTGGTTACCCGGCCAAATCCGCTAAGCACTACGCGTGATTGATACGCCGTCGATGTGAACTGCACATTGCCTTCATTCACCGTCCCGCGCACGGGATTGAAGCTGAAAACCGAGCCCGTGGCCGGATTCGCCAGACTGATCCCTTTGAATTGAGTGCTTTTCACCACGGACTCGGCATCATCCAGCTTGCAGGCATTGGCGGTGGTGCAGTCGCAGGTGTTCGCAGTGGTCAGGCCGTAGCACCAGGTGTCGCCTCCGCCGGTGAATACCACGCGCACGGGCGTGTTGCGCTTGATGGCCTCGGACTTGGCGAGGTACATCGATGCTGCCATGGTCTCCGTGGCCCGCCGGGCACGAAACTTATCCATTAGGCCGCTAAAGGATGGCACCGCGATTGTCGCCAGGATGGCAGCCACGGCGATGGTCACCAACAATTCAATCAGGGTAAATCCCTTCGGCACGCGGGCAGCAATCATGATCCGGTATTCCCTTTCCAGCAGCCCGATGGGCCTTTGACGCCGTTTTGGTTCAGGGTCAGCCCGGTGCAACCGCTATCACTGGTCTGGGCACCCTGAGCGTCGGCTCGAATGACATAAAGACTGCCTGTGGGTGCACTTCCCACAGTGAGCCCGGTGACCGAGTAGTTGTAGTACGTGTTGGTGTCTGTGAAACCTGCATTGGACAGCGTGGAGGTGTAACTGTTGTTATTGGCTCGCCATTTTTCCAGCCCAAGCTGAATCTGGAGCATCTCGGATTGCGCCTCGGCACGCCGGGCATCACGCACATACTGTGTGTAGTTTGGATAAGCGATGCTGGCCAGAATCGCAATGACGGCAACCGTGATCATCAGTTCGATGAGCGTGAAGCCGCGCTGGGGAAACAAGCCGGGAGTGGCAGTCAGGTTTTTCATGGTTTAACCCTAAGTGGTTTGATTTGTAAACGCCAGCAACATGAGACCAACGGCAGCTTTGCTAGAATGAGCGGCAACTCTGGGCTTGTTCATTGACTCATAACGTTCTTATTATCGGCACCGGCGCCTCCGGCTTGAGTGCCGCACTGGCCTTGTTGCAGCACGGCCATCACATCACGCTGCTTGAACGCAGCACGGTGGGCAGCGAATCGTCGTGGGCGGGAGGCGGAATTCTGTCGCCGCTGCTGCCGTGGGATTACGCGGAGCCGGTTTCCGCGCTGGCGTTGCGTTCGATGGCGGGCTATGCGGACTGGGTGGCGGACATCGAGGCGGTTTCTGGGCAGGATGCGGCATGAATTTCAACTCTGGTTTGGCTAAACCATGGTTGGCGCCGAGATCATTTCAATGCTGGCGAAACGAATTCAACCGGAACGAGAAATACTCGCTTGATCCATGTGCTGGATTGCTTCGCTGCGCTCAATGACGGCCATATCGGATTAATCAGCGCTACGTTAACGTGTTGATAATTTGATCGAAGGCCTTGTCCTGCTTGGGGCCGCGGCCTTTTCCATCGAAGAAGAATTTCCCGTTAATGCGATATTTTTCCGGGATGAGCTTCCCTCCGTCTCCATGCTGGCTATACTCCGAAACATATTTATGGAGTATAGCTCGATGCCCTATTTCGACGAACTTTCACTCTCCGCCCAGACAGCCTATGCCCAGCTTCTCGATTCTGCGCTGTCGGCTGACCATTTCCGATCGATCGCCGATCTCCCTGGCTCGTTTGCACAAAAGACCGTCAAGGGGATTCGCTACTGGTACTACCAGTACCACGAGCCCTCGGGGAAGCGTGCCCAGGTGTTTGTTGGGCCTGACAATGAGGCAGTACAGGCTCTGATGGCGCGCCGGGGGCAGCCGGCCGCGACAGAATCGCTGATCCCTCTGGCGAGATCGGCCATTGCGTTGGGGTGCGCGCCGGTGATTCCGCGTCAACTGAAGGTAATCGGACGGCTGGCGGATTACGGGTTCTTTCGCGCGGGTGGGGTGCTCGTCGGAACCCATGCGTTTCTTGCATACGGAAACATGCTGGGACTGCGCTGGGGGGATTCGTCGCGCACCCAGGATATCGATTTCGCACACGCAGGGAAGAGTGTGTCTCTCGCGCTGCCATCCACCGTCGAGGTGAAGACTCACAATGCAATTGAATCGCTGGAGATGGGCTTCCTTCCAGTGGCGGGGCTTTCCGGAAAATCAGGCGCGACCTATCTGAACCCGAAGGAGCCGGAGTTCAGGCTGGATTTCCTGACTGTGACTCACCGGAAGGGCGAGGAAATTTACATGCACCCGCAGCTGAATGTCCCGCTCCAGCCGCTCAAGTTCATGGAGTTCTCCCTGGAAAATATCCAGCAGGCCGTCTTGTTCAGCCCTGGAAGCGCGGTCTTGGTTAGCGTGCCACATCCCGCTCGCTACGCACTGCACAAGCTGATCGTGTATGGAGAAAGGGCGGGGGCTCTTGCCGCAAAAAGCATGAAGGATTTGCACCAGGCGGCCTCGCTGCTCGCATATTACCGTGAGCACAGGCCGTGGGAAATCGACGAGGCATGGGCCGATCTTGTATCCCGCGGAAAAGGCTGGGTACGCCGCGCCAAACAGGGTGTTGAGGCATTAGACAAGCGCTATCCAGATCTTGAAGCGGGTGAGTGGCTGACACCCTGAAGGAAGAACATCCACGCTCGGCTTGCCGCGGCGGTAACGGTACCCGGTTTCGTAATGTGGTGTAATTGGCGATGGCTCCCACGTTGACGCACTACGAGCCAGCCATTTTTTCCGGCATCCGCAATAACCCAATAACGCAGACACTTTCATGTGTAAACATTACGCCTGTAGCTGAAGAATGCCGAATATTCTCATTATCGGCGCGGGCATCTCGGGCCTGAGCGCCGCACTGGCTTTATTGCACCGTGGCCATGGGGTGACGGTGCTGGAACGCGGCACGGTGGGCGGCGAATCATCGTGGGCGGGCGGGGGAATTCTGTCGCCGTTGCTGCCGTGGGATTACGCGGAGCCGGTTTCCGCGCTGGCGTTGCGGTCGATGGCGGGCTATGCGGACTGGGTGGCGGACATCGAGGCGGTTTCTGGGCGCGATGCGGAGTTTTGGCACTGCGGGATGACGGCGCTGGGGGTGGCTGATCCAGCGCGGGCGCTGGCCTGGTGTGGGGCGCACGGGATGGAGGCGGAGCGGAACTGCCCGGATACGCTGCATCTGGCGCCTGAGGTGCCGACGGAAACATCGAGCGACTCAATTTCCGTCATTGCGAACGCTGTTGCCTTTAGCACCGAGGCCGAAGGCCGCGGTGGGAAGCAATCCAGCGTGTCAGCGAAATCAAAGGCTTCTGGATCGCCGTGTCGCGTCGCTCCTCGCGATGACGGCATTGTTCAGTGCGCCCCTAAAGAAAACGGCATCTGGCTACCCGGCATCGCGCAGGTGCGCAACCCCCGTCTGGTGACGGCATTGCGTGCGGCGGTGGTGAAACTGGGCGGGTTGATCCGCGAGCAATGCCCGGCCACCGGGGTGTTGACGCAGGGCGGACGGGTGACGGCGGTGCAAACGCCAACGGAGATTTTTCCTGCGGACAAGTTGGTGCTGGCAACCGGCGCCTGGTCCGGCCTGAGGCTGGCTGGGCTGGCCGCGACGCCGCACATTCGCCCGATTCGCGGCCAGATGCTGCTGTTCAAGCTGGGGCCGGGCGTGCTCGATACGATTTTGTATCGCAACGGCCTGTACCTGATCCCCCGCCGCGATGGGCATGTTCTGGTCGGCAGCACGGTGGAAGACGTGGGGTTCGACAAATCGACCGACGCCGCCACGCTCCAGCGACTGCACGACGAAGCTGCGGCAATCCTGCCGATTCTGGGCTCGATGCGGCCGATCCGGTCCTGGTCCGGGCTCCGCCCCGGTTCGCCGGACAATATCCCGGTCATCGACCGCCACCCCGATTTCGATAACGTGTTCGTCAACACCGGGCATTACCGCTACGGGGTCACGATGGCGCCTGCATCGGCGGAGTTGCTGGTCGATTTGATAGAAGGCAACACGCCCGCACTGGACCCTGCGCCCTATAGCTGGCAAGCCGCGCTTGAACGCCGGTGGCCGGACGGTTCATAATGTCGTGGCCCGCCATCCGACGCCCACACTATGTCTCAAGCCCATGTCCATTCGCCGGTCGATGAAACCGACTATCTGCGGTTAGAAGAAACCGCCAGCAGCAAGCACGAGCTGGTCGGCGGCGAGATTTACGCCATGGCCGGCGCGAGCGAGCGCCATAACCGCATAGCTCTCAACATAGCCTTCCATTTGCGCACCGCCACGCGCGGCAAACCCTGCCGCGCCTTCATGGCGGACATGAAGCTCCGGCTGGCGGCGTCAAGCACGTATTACTACCCCGATGCCATGCTGGTGTGCGACGACGCCGACGATCATCCGCTCTACAAGCAATCGCCCTGTTTCATCGCCGAGGTGCTGTCACCCGCCACCGCCAGCGTGGACATCCGCGAGAAATGGGCGGCCTATCGCGGGCTGGCCAGCCTGCGTTATTACCTGCTGGTCGATTCGGAACGCCTGTGGGCCAAGGTCTTCTTTCGCGACGCGCAGGATGCCTGGTTCGAGCAGGAGTTGTCGGCGGAAGATCGGGTCGACGTGGCGTGCGGCGGCACCCGGCTGACGCTGACACTGGACGACCTGTACGAGGACACAGGGCTGCTTGTTGTCTGACGCGGCCGGCAATCATTCACCCCTGATCGTCTGGATCATCGTCGACGGCAAGCCGGGGCACATGAACCAGTCGTTTGGTTTGGCCGAGGCGCTGTCGCGGGCTACGCCGACCAAAGTGCATCGCCTGTTTGCCTTGCCGGCCTGGCGCGCCTGGCTGGCGCTGCTGCTCAAGCGCGCGCCGAATGCCACGCTCCCTGCACCGGATCTGATCGTCGGCGCGGGACACGCCACCCATCTCACGCTGCTGGCTGGTCGGCGCGCATGCGGCGGTCGCAGCATCGTGCTGATGAAGCCCAGCCTGCCGCGCACACGATTCGATCTCTGCATTCTGCCGGCGCATGACGGCGTGGCGGCGGATGCGCGCACGCTGGTGACCGAAGGCGCGTTGAATCGCATCCGGCCATCGAGCACCCTGGATCCCACGTTAGGGCTGATCCTGATCGGCGGCGAATCGAAGCATTTCGAATGGGACAGCGACGCAGTGCAGGTTCAGATCAAGAGCATCCTCGCACGCGCGCCCGACACGCAGTGGACGCTCACCACCTCGCGCCGGACCCCGGCGGATTTTCTCGCGCAACTGCAGCCGCATCCCAATCTAAGCAGCGTTCCACACGCTGAAACGTCCTCAGACTGGCTGCCCGATCAACTCTCGCGTTGCGGCACGGTATGGGTCACGCCAGACAGCGCCTCCATGGTGTTCGAGGCCTTGACGGCGGGCGCGGATGTGGGCGTGTTCGACCTGCCGGTCAATCCGACAAGCCGCGTGGGCCGGGCCATTGCACATCTCGCCGACACCCGGCGCATCACCCGCTTTTCCAACTGGTGCGCCCACGGCAAGCTTCACCCCAACCTGCTCCCGCTGGCCGAGGCGGACCGCTGTGCCCACTGGATCCTGGAATGGCTGAAGAAAAAAAATTGACTGTCCTGCAACTGCTCCCCGCGCTGGAATCCGGCGGGGTGGAACGCGGCACCCTCGAAGTCGCGCAGGCATTGGTCGAACACGGTCATCGTGCGCTGGTGATGTCGGCAGGCGGCCGACAGGTCGCGCCGCTCATTGCGTTG
>JAWOJD010000058.1:0-37886 GCA_046484355.1 Thiobacillus sp. | reverse complement strand
TCTGGGCCCAACTGGCGTCGGTCGCCCAGTTAGGGGACTCGTCTGAACGCGGCGGTATCCATTTGGAGAAAGCACGGTCAAGCAGTGGCCGGGCATGGCGGGACCAGCTGTTGGAGCTGTCCGCGAAGCGTGAAATGGCGGCAAACAATCCGGCTTTCATGCTGCTTTCCCGATGCGGCCCTGGCGCAGGGCTTCGATGACCTGGGCCTTGGGACCGTCAGCGACGACCTTGCCTGCATCGATCACGATGATGCGGTCGACCAGTTCCAGCAGTGAGGTGCGATGGGTGACGACGATCATGGTTTTTCCGGCGGCAAATCCGCGCAGTTGCTGCTTGATTTCTTCCTCGCTCGAGTGGTCCATCGATCCGGTGGGTTCATCCAGCAGCAGGATAGGGGGGTCGTTGATGACCGCGCGTGCGATGGCAACCGCCTGCCGTTGCCCGCCGGAAAGCGATTCACCCCGTTCACCCACCGTCATGTCGAATCCCTTGGGATGGCTGTTGACATACTCAAGAATTCCGCTGATCTGCGCTGCGCGCAGGACGGCGGCGTCATCGGCCGTGGGGGCGGCAATGGTCAGGTTTTCGCGCAGACTGCCATAAAAGAGCGTGACATCCTGAGGCACATAGCCGATGTTGCGGCGCAGCTCTGCGGGATCCAGCTGGCGCAGGTCGACGCCATCCACCAGCACCGCGCCAGCGGTTGGCAGGTAAAGACCCAGAATCAGCTTTTCCAGGGTGGTTTTGCCTGATCCCACCCGCCCGAGAATGGCGATATGCTCGCCGGCGCGGATTTTTAGCGAGACATTGCGCAATGCGGCATGATCCTGCCCCGGATAGTTGAAATCGACTTCCTTGAACTCGATGTCGCCGGTGAAATGCAGGCGGGTCACGAATTGCGAGCCTTCGGGCCGCTCGACCGGTTGCTGCAGAATGTCGTCCAGTGATTTGAGTGCGGTGGCGGCGTTGTGATACTGCGTCAGCAGGCCCGCAATCTGGCTGACCGGTGCCATCGCCCGCGATGCGAGCATGGTGCTGGCGATCAGACCGCCCAGTGTCAGTTGGCCATCCGAAATCAGGTAGACACCGGTGATGACCACCATTACGTTCACCAACTGCTGGGCCCACAAGGCGCCGTTGATGGTGGACGACGCCAACAGACGCAGTTGCGCACTGGTGCGGGCAAGAAAATTTGCGCTGGCTTCCCATTTGCGCTGCATTGCGCCGCTCGCGCCCAGCGCTTTGATTGATTCAAGGCCGACCAGGCTTTCGACCAGGGTGGCATTGCGCATGGCGCCTGCACGGTATGTCGTTTCAGACAGTTCGTGCATTTTGCTGTGGATGGTCAACGCATACACCACCACAATCAGCATGCCGAACAGAATGGGCAAAATCACCGGCCAGGCGATCCAGCCGATGACTAGCAGGAAAATGACCATGAACGGCAGGTCGATAAAGGCGGTCACCGTGGCCGAGGTGATGAAATCGCGGATGGTCTCGAATGAGCGCAGGTTGGCTGCGAACGACCCGGCCGATAGCGGCCGGTTTTCCATCCGCAGGCCCAGCACGCGCTCCATGATGTAGGCCGATAGCTTTACATCGACCCGGCTTCCGGCGAGGTCAATGAAATAGCCGCGCATCGTCCGCAGCACCATATCCGCCACCAGCACGATAGTGACGCCGATCGACAGCATCCAAAGCGTCTCAATCGCATGGTTGGGCACCACGCGGTCGTATACGTTCATGGTGAAAAGCGGCAGGGCAAGCGCGAACAGGTTGACCATGAACGCCGCCAGCAGCACATCGCGGTACAGCGCCCGGTTGTCGGCCAGCGCGCCCCAGAACCAGTGGCGGTGCTTGACCCGTCCCACTTCGGGCGTGCGCGCATCAAACCGGAATTCAGGCCGGGCCAGAATGGCATGGCCGCCATAGCGGGAAGCCAGTTCATCGCGTGGCAATAACGCCTCCGCTGCACCCAGTTCCGGGAAAATCAGGCGGGCGGCCGTGCCGTCGGCTGACCAGCCCAGCAGGACGCAGGCCTCGTCATCGTTGAGCAGCAAAACAGCCGGAAAAAGCGCGGGGTTGAGCTTGTTCAGAGGCTTCTTGACCACATTGCTGGAGAAGCCAGCGCGTTTGGCGGCACGCTCGAAGAGGGCAGGGGTCAGGCGGCTGTTGACCAGCGGCAGACCATCAATGGCCGCCTGGCGGCTCAAAGTGCCGCCGTGGGCATTCACCACCACCAACAGGCATTCAAGCAGAGTGTCAATCGTATCGACAGCGGGGGAAACGCGATCGTGAACGCCGGACTCAGGGGGATTAGCAGCCGCAGCGTTCTGGTGCGCCAGATCTTGGTTCAAGTTTGGTCTACAGCAAGCCTGGCTTGCCGCCCCGAAAATATGAAATCGTTAAGCATTCAACGGCTTTGGAGAGAAGTTCTTTAGCCCGACCGTCCTGGCAGGGGTGCGGGTGGCCGTTATCGTGGCGGAGCTTGATGGTTCCGGCAATAAATAGCTTGAGGATTTACATAAATTTCTGATCTGCCTTCTGAATCAAGGCGTTGCAAAAAGAAAACGCCCACCAGAGGCGGGCGTGTGCATGATTTGAACAAGCGGCGATCAGATCATCATGATGCTGGCCCGCCCGCCCACCCGATCCCAGGCAAGGCGGATGATCTCGGCCGTCGCAGTCGGCTGGATTTCGTTCGGGCTTGCAGATTGCACCTCAGCCGGGCTGACCGTCTGCTGAGCTGCTGGCTCGGCAGCAACCGCCACGCCTGAGCCAAGGGTCAGAAGCAGCATCGCCAGACTGATGGGTTTGAAGAGGGAGTTCATCCGTTTCATGGCGCCCCCCTTAATTCCGCGTCGCGGTGTCGTCAAACACCAGACGTGCGGTGGCGAAGTTCGATTCAGTCTTGATTCGGTGGCGGACGTGGGCATCGCCTTGCAGCGTCACCAGATCCTGTGTCAGCTTGAACAAAGCCTTGTTGTCGAGTGGCGCCCGGCAAACGACTTCCAGCGCGTTCCACAAATAGGCAGGCTGCTGATCGCGCTGAAACAGCCGTTCGCATGCACGCATCAGGCTTGTCCCCTGCTGCGTGCGGTCTGCGCCAGCGGGCAGCGCGAGCATGTCCTCGAACTGGCTGCCGAGGATTTCGTTCTCGATCGCGGCCGACAGACGGGTATCGGTATCAGTCAGCGCGTCGAGCGCCAGTTCGGCAAGGCTGCGCGCACGCGGCGAACCGGGATGGCTAATGCTGTGCGTCAGGCTGGCCCAGTGCAGCAGGCGTGCACGGCCGCTGTCGTTCGCCGGCATCGTCATCACCAGATAATCCGCAAGCGCCTGAGCGCTGTCGTCCTTGCTGGCGCTCATCAGGTCATACAGGGCCTTGATATAGGGCGGGCAGGGGTCGAGCAGGGTGACGTGCGCCTTGATCCACAAATCGCGTTCGATATCGCGCAGCCGGGACTGGTTGTGTTCGGCAATTGCCTTTGCGCTACGGGGGTTTTCCCAGTTCTGCACCGTGGTAACCGACACGTTCGCCATCACGGCCAGCGATTCCTGCGACACCCGATAGCGGCGACGCATGCTGTAAATCCAGTCCGCCTCGAATTCGCGCTGATTGGCGTAACGACGGGCAGGATTGGGCTGCCTTTCGTGTTCGCTCCATTTGCTTTGCAAGAATGACATGTGCGCTCCCTGAATACGTTGTGGCGTGACGGACTGCTGACTGACTGAAGCGTAGCAAGAGCGAGAGGATAAACAACACCAACCCGGTTGGGGTGAGCCTCACACCCTGCGACGTGTACTTGAAGGATTACGGCCAATTGTTGGCCGGGATTGAGCCGGAAAAAGAAAAAGCCCGGTCGGATGACCAGGCTTTAAGTGTTTGGTGCGCCGGAAGAGATTCGAACTCCTGACCCCTTGGTTCGTAGCCAAGTACTCTATCCAGCTGAGCTACCGGCGCATTTGGAAGGTTGCGGATTATACGCGGTTTCGCGTAACTGACACAAACTTGCCTTGGTTTTGGCGGAGACGGAGGGATTCGAACCCTCGATGCAGGTTTAAGCCCGCATGCTCCCTTAGCAGGGGAGTACCTTCAACCTCTCGGCCACGTCTCCGAACCGCCGCGAATTGTATCGGAATGCGCGGCGGAAAGCCACCTCAGGCGCTTGCTTTGTCGAGTTCGAATGCCTGATGCAGCGCACGCACGGCGAGTTCCAGGTATTTGTCTTCGACCACGACCGAGATTTTGATTTCCGAGGTGGAAATCATCTGCAGGTTGATGTTTTCCTTGGACAGGGTTTCGAACATCTTGCGCGCGATGCCGACGTGGGAGCGCATGCCGACGCCGACGATCGAGACCTTGGCGATCTTGTCGTCGCCGGTGACTTCGGTTGCGCCGATGCTGGTGGCGGTGGCCTTGACGATATCCATCGCCTTGACAAAGTCGTTGCGGTGGACGGTGAAGGTGAAGTCGGTGGTGTTGGTATGGCCGACGTTCTGCACGATCATGTCTACGTCGATGTTGGCGTCGGCGACCGGGCCGAGGATCTGGTAGGCGATGCCGGGGTGGTCGGGCACGCCGACCACGGTGATTTTGGCTTCGTCGCGGTTGAACGCAATGCCGGAGATGATGGCCTGTTCCATTTTGTCGTCTTCCTCGAATGTGATGAGCGTGCCGTCGCCTTCTTCCTGAAAGCTGGAGAGCACGCGTAGCTTGACTTTGTATTTGCCGGCAAATTCGACCGAGCGGAGTTGTAGCACCTTGGAGCCGAGGCTCGCCATTTCGAGCATTTCCTCGAAGGTGATGGTCTTCAGCCGGCGTGCTTCGGGCACGATGCGCGGGTCGGTGGTGTAGACGCCGTCGACATCGGTGTAGATCTGGCATTCGTCGGCCTTCAGGGCCGCCGCCAGTGCGACGCCGGTGGTGTCGGAACCGCCGCGTCCGAGCGTGGTGATGTTGCCGTCTGCGTCCACACCCTGGAATCCGGCCACGACGACGACGCGGCCTGCATCGAGGTCGCGCCGCATGTTGGTTTCGTCGATGCTGAGGATGCGTGCCTTGGTGAAGGCGTTATCGGTGAGGATGCGTACCTGCGCGCCGGTGTAGCTCTTGGCCTTCAGGCCTAAATCCTTGAGCGCCATGGCCAGCAGCGAAATGGTGACCTGCTCGCCGGTGGAGATCATCATGTCCAGCTCGCGCGGGTCGGGCGTGGCTTGAATCTGTTTTGCCAGGCCAATCAGTCGGTTGGTCTCGCCCGACATGGCCGAGAGCACCACCACCACTTGATGCCCGAGCATTTTGAATTTGGCCACGCGTTCAGCCACTGCGCGGATGCGCTCCACGCTGCCGACCGAGGTGCCGCCGTATTTCTGTACGATGAGTGCCATGATGGATTGAGTTAGGTTAAGTCTGCGATTTTAATGGATTGGCAGCGAAAGTTATCGCTTGAACAGGGCAATCGACTCGACATGCGCGGTATGCGGGAACATGTTTGCAACACCGGCCGATTCAAGTTTATAGCCCTTTCCGTGACAGAGCACTTCGGCATCGCGTGCCAGCGTGGCGGCGTCGCACGAAACATACACAATGCGATGCGGTGCGCCACTATCCGGCAGCGATTTGACGAGTTCAAACGCGCCGCTTCGTGGGGGGTCAATCAGCAGCTTGTCGATCTGGCCGAGGGCGGCAAATTTCTCCGGCGTCATTTCGAACAGGTTGTCGACCCTAAAACGGGCGTTGGGCAGATTGTTGCGCAGTGCATTGTCGCGTGCACGGGCAACCAGATCCGCACTGCCCTCGATGCCCAGTACATCGGCGCCGCGGGTGGCTATGGGCAGGGAAAAATTGCCCAGCCCGCAGAACAGATCGGCGATGCGTTCGCCCGCCTGTGGATCAAGCAGGCGCACAGCGCGGCTGACCAGCGCACGATTGATTGCAACGTTGACCTGAGTGAAGTCGGTGGGCCGAAACGGCATGACAAGGCCGAATTCCGGCAAGCTGTAGCTCAACTCGGGCGCGATGTCGGGCCAAAAGGGACGCACGGTATCCGGGCCTTTGGATTGTTCCCATATCTGGATACCGTGCTGATCGGCAAAGCTGCGAACCTTGATTGCATCGCCGTCAGACCAGGGTTCAAGCAGGCGGAACAGAAGCACGGTGATGTGTTCGCCCACAGCGATCTCGACCTGCGGGATGCGGTCTGCATTCGACAGTTGCACGATCAAATCGCGCAGGGGCTGGATCAGTGCGGACACGTTGGGCGTGAGGACCTCGCAGCTTGACATGTCGGTGATGAAACTAGAGCGTTTTTCCCGGAATCCGACCAGTACGCTCCCTTTTTTCTCGACAAACCGTGACGACAAGCGCGCGCGTGAGCGATAGCCCCAACTGGGGCCATGCAGGGGGCGCATCACCACATCTGGCGTGACTTTTCCGATGCGGGCCAGGTTTTCTTCCAGGACGCGCTGTTTGGCCGCAACTTGCGCACTGGCTTCCAGATGCTGCATCGAGCAGCCGCCGCAACGCCCGAAATACTGGCATCGTGGCGTGGTGCGTTGTGCGCTGGACTTCAGGATGGCAACTGCGTTGGCCGAGTTGTATTTGGCATGCTTGCGGTAGACCGTGATGTCCGCCTGTTCGCCTGCCAGCGCGTCATCGACAAAGGTGACCTTGCCGTCAATGCGGGCAACGCCATGCCCTTCGTGGTCGAGGGACAGAATATCAACAACCGGGCTCATGCCCAGGCCGCCAGAAATTCCTGCCAGTGCGGCGCGTCGTGGTGGGTGACGGTGCTGCGGGCCAATTCGATTTCAGCCTCATAGGCTGCCCCGGTCAGCGTGCCGCGCATTTTCTGGAAGCGCAGATAGACCAGCCAGGTATTCATCACGTCGGTCTCGCAGTAGTTGCGGATGGCGTCGATTTCACCGTTTTGCCAGGCATCGAGCACTTTCGAACCATCCATCCCCAGCTTGCCGGGAAAGCCGCACAGCTTGGCCATCTGGTCGAGCGGCGCGTTGGCGCGGGGCTGGTACATCGCCAACACGTCCATCAGGTCGAGATGGCGGGTGTGATAGCGCCCCAGGTAGCTATTCCACTTGAAGTCCTTGTCGTTGTCGCCCCAGTCCCAGTAGCGCGCTGCGGCCACGCCGTGTATCAGGCTGCGATAGTGCAGGACCGGCAGGTCGAAGCCGCCGCCGTTCCACGAGACAAGCTGCGGTGAATAGCGCTCGATGCCGTCGTAGAAGCGCTGGATCAGTTCAGCCTCGCTGCTGTCGGGCTCGCCCAGCGACCAGACGCGGAGCTGGCCGCCACCGTGCGGGTCGACGCTCCGAAGCACGCATGAAATGGCGACGATGCGGTGCAGGTGATGCGGCATGAAGTCGCTACCGGTTTTCTGGCGACGGGTCAGCAGCGTCATTTCGGCGAGCTCGGCCGAGGTCAGGGCAGTTTCGTCTATGCCGTGGACTGCGGCGAATCCGCCCAGGTCGGGGATGGTTTCAATGTCGAAAACCAGAGTGGGGTGCATGAGGCGGGCCGGCAGGAAAAAACCGGCATTTTACGCTGCCAGGCTCAATGGAGTGCAGCATCCAGCGTCGACGCCGCAATCAGGGCATCCAGATAGGACACGGAAATCTGATGCAGCGGGATGTCCAGCTGCTGGGCATACGCCTCCAGCGCATCGACATCGTTCAGTTCACAGGCCTGGGTCAGTTTGAGCATGCCGCCTTCGGCAGAAGGATGGGCGCTCAAGGCGCGTGCACTGGTCACCGGCAACCTGAGTCGGCGGATGAGTGTGTCCATTGGCAGCGAAAGCGCATGCATGGCGGTCGACAGCAAACCAATTTCGAATGCCGTGGCGGCGCTTGCGGTCGGCGCACCCAGGCGAGTGAGCTTGCCCATGAACAGGGCCCGGGTGAGCGCGGTAATGGCGTAGTGGCGAGTCGCCTCGGTCGGGTCGGTGCCCGTCAGCGCCAGCAGTACCGCGACACGACTGGCGCGTTGAGGGCCCAGCATGATCAGCGCATGGGCGGCCGATTCGGCAGGTCGGCTCAATCCGCCGGCCTGGGAATTGGCGATCGCGAGCAGGCGCGGTTCCATGTCCGGATTCAGCAGGAAGAACTGGATCAGCGTCCCGAGCGACTGCCGCAGGGCAATGGCGAGCAGGTCGAGCCGGATCGCCTGTTCGTGGGGGTTGTCGACAGGGGTGGCCACCCCGGACAGGAGGCTGCTTCTGAACCAGGTGCCCGCCGGCCATTTCGTCTTGGGCTGGGTGTTCAGCGCGCCATCCACGATCAGGCGGGCGGAGACGGCAGGGGGCATGTCGTCTGCATGGCAGACCAGATAGGGCCAAGCGGACGCACTTTCCTGCACCATTGCGTTGCCGGGGCTGAGCGAGGGGCAAAACTGCAGCCCCGCATCCTGGAGGGCAAGGGCACGCGACAGGTGATCCTCATTGTCGATGTCCACGCACCAGACCACCTGACGGTGATTGAGCTGTTGCGGAATGTCGCTGAACAGGACCCCGGTGCTGATCCGTACCAGCAATGGCAACTCGCTTGTCATTCCGTTCTGCGTCAGCGAATACAGGCCGGTCAGCAGCATGTCCTCGTCCATTTGCCGGATGTCGGGCGGGGTGTCGGGCGAGTCCGTATGACCGCGCAGCACCAATTGCTGGGCGGCCAGTTCAGAGGCCGCGTCATACAGGGGATCGAAAGACAGGAAACGCTCACGCAGGGCTTCTTCGCGAACCGGATTGTCGTTGTCGACCCCCAGCATTTGCGTCACCACCACGGGCTGATCGGCATCGCTGGTATTGATGCCGCCACCGACGATGCGGGAAGGGATGGAATCGTCTGAGCTCATATCGTTTGCTGCGGGCGTGATTTGATCATTTTAGCGCTGTGAACCAATTTCCGTGTCGATCGGTCATGATTCAGTATTGCCACGAGGAGCAAAGGAGACAACATGAAAAAATCCGCTGTACTGAATACCATGATCGCCGGGCTGATGCTGGCTTCCCCTGTTGCCTGGGCCGCCCCGCGAGACGAAATCGTCAGCACGGCATCTGACCAGCAGGGGGTGGCGGTCACGATTTACAACGACAATCTGGCCCTGGTGAAGGATGCGCGACGGGTCAGGCTGGGGCGCGATTTCAACCAACTGGCGTGGCGTGAGGTATCGGCGCAGATGCGGCCCGAAACCGCGCTGTTGCGGAATCTGACGAATCCGGACGGGTTCCGGCTGCAGGAGCAGAATTTTGATTTTGACCTGCTGACGCCGCACAAGCTGCTCGAAAAATACGTCGGCCGCGAGGTCGAAGTGATCCGCACGCACCCGACCACGGGCGCGGAAACCTGCGAAAAGGCCATTGTGCTGTCGACCAACAACGGTGTGGTGCTCAAATTTTCCGATCGTGTCGAGACCGGCGTGCCGGGCAGACTTGCGTTTTCAGGCGTACCCGACACGCTGCGCGACAAGCCCACTTTGGTAATTTCGCTGATCAATCCGAAAGCGGGCGAACAGAATCTGGAGTTGTCCTACCTGACGGCAGGCTTGTCGTGGCGTGCCGACTATGTGGCCGAACTGAATGCCGATGACAACCGGCTGGACCTGAACGGCTGGGTGACGCTGGCCAACCAGAGCGGCGCGGCCTACCCCAACGCCAAGCTGCAGCTGGTGGCAGGCGATCTCAACCGGGTGCGCGACGCACAGCCGATGCCGCGCAACATGATGGCGATGGCGGCCAAGGTGTCCGACGCCGCCGAAATGCAGCAGGAATCGCTGTTCGAATATCACCTCTATACGCTGCAACGCCCGACCACTCTGGCAGAAAACCAGACCAAGCAGGTGGCGCTGATGTCGGCGACGCAGGTGCCGGTGAACAAGGAATTCCTGCTTGAAGGCTCGAATTATTACTACTCCGGGCAGTACGGTGAATTGGGCCAGAAAATGAAAGTCGGCGTGTTTGTCGATTTCAAGAACAAGGGGGAGGGGCTGGGGATACCGCTGCCCAAGGGCGTGATCCGTGTCTACAAGAAGGATAGCCAGGGCAACGCCCAGTTCGTTGGCGAAGACCGCATCGAGCATACCCCGAAGAACGAGACCGTGCGGCTCAAGCTGGGCGATGCGTTTGATGTGACTGCGGACAGGAAGCAGACTGCGTTCCAGAAACTGGCGGGAACGGGTCGCTACAATTACGTGTACGAATCATCGTATGAGATCGTGTTGAAGAACGCCAAGACCGAAGACGTGACGGTTACCGTGCGCGAACCGATGCCGGGCGACTGGACCATGGTGAGCGAGTCGCAGCCGCACGCCAAACCGGCCTCGGGTACCGCCGAATGGCGCGTGAAAGTGCCCGCCGATGGGCAGGCGACGCTCACTTACCGCGTGCGCGTTCGATACTGAGCCCGGGCCGCCCGTGCAAGGAACGGGCGGACAGCGGTATCATGGGCAGGCCGCGCGGTCGCCAACGGGGCGGTTCCGCGACCTTTTCCCAGACTGAGATGAATGAGACAGCATGACCACAGCCACCCGGAACACACTCGTATACATTACCTATTCCATCATTGATGCCCGCGGCATGATCGTCGAGCAGCACGATATTCCGGTGGGGTATGTGCAGGGTGCCAACAGCGGGATTTTGCCTGCGATCGAGTCGGCTGTGGCCGGTCGCAAGGTGGGCGACCGCATCGAGATCACGCTGGCGCCGGAGGATGGTTACGGCCTGCGTGATGAGAGCCTGGTGTTCGTGGATGACATCGAGAACGTGCCGCCGGAGTTTCGCCGCGTCGGCGCCGAAGTAATGTTCGAAAACGAGTCGGGTGAAACCAAGGTTTTTTATGTGACCGCCATTGAGGATGGCCAGCTCACCCTTGACGGCAATCCTTCGCTGGCCGGGCAGAGCGTCACCTGCCTGGTCAACGTGATGGACGTCCGTGAAGCGACGCCGGAGGAAATCCGTGCTGGCCGGCCGCTGGATGCGAACCCAGGGACGGTTCACTAAAGGCGGCCGCAAATATCGGGACGCAAAAAAGCCGGGATCCTCTCCCGGCTTTTGTTATGCAACTATGGGTTTGTCTGGCGCTTACTTGGCAGGACAGGCCTTGCTGCCCGGAATCTTGCCCGGAAGACGCAGGAAGGCTTCGAACGGGCCCATCACGCTCATGGCCTCCATTTTGGGGCCGGTGAACTTGAGGCGTCCAAACGCCATGGCCTTCATCGGACCATATTCGCCCGCCCCCATTTCGTTCCAGCGATCGGTGGTGGCATGCATGGTGTAGTCGACCGCATGGTCCAGCTTGGCGGTTTGCACCGCGCCGCCATACACGCATATGGCCTTGCCACCCTGTGGCACGAGCTTCAGTTCGGTTTGCGTGGCTTCGCCGCAGTCGGTGCGATACAGCTGAATGATTTTGTAGCCGCGATCCTTGTCGTTCTTGATCCACTTGTCGCCCAGGCCGTCGGTCAGGGTGGCGTCCTTGTTCCAGGCGTCGCAGGCCTGCGCGGTCCATTCGACGGACATCATGGCGGGTGCGGCATGGGCCGTGGTTGCGAAAGCGGCCAGGGCGGCCAGGGCAATAGACGTGTATTTCATGTGTAACTCCTCTGTTTGTATTGAATATTCAGGTGGGACGGCTCGATTAAATCCAAAGCAGACTTGCGCTGATGCAGCACGGTAATCATGCGGCGCGGGCTTGTCAATGTGGGAGCCGGTTTTTTACAAGACCATACAACCAGGTTCCATGCAGAGCACCAGCCAAAGCTGCCAAAGCGCCGATCGACCCCATACCGACCAGCGAAAAGATCGGACCCGGACAAAGACCAATGATTCCCCAGCCCAGTCCAAAAATCAGCCCGCCCAGGATGTAATTGATGCGACCGGCCTCCTTGGACGGGATCACGATAGGTGATCCGTCAAGCGTCAGCGCGCGGCCATAGCGCTTGAGCAGCAGGATGCCGGTGAGGCCTGTGGCAATGGCGGTTGCCATGATGCCGAACATGTGGAAGGACTGGAAATGGAACATCTCCATGATGCGGTACCAGGACGCAGCTTCGGACTTGATCATGACGAATCCGAAAGCCAGACCGGCGAGAAGGTAGGGCAGAAAACGCATGGTGGCTTACCAGAAAAGTGAGAAAAGATGCGGCGTGATGAAGTGTGCGGAGAACAGTCCGCCTGCGAAAATGCCCAGTACCGCGAGCAAGGATTGTGGTTGCAGGGTGGACAAGCCGGTGATGGCGTGCCCCGAGGTGCAGCCGTTGGCATAGCGGGTGCCGAATCCGACCAGCACGCCGCCGAGAAACATGACGATCACGCTCAGCCAGTGGAAATCAAACAGGACGGGCGGCAGAAAGCCTGCGCCGATGGGGACATCCCACCAGGAAAACATGGTGAGCGCGGCGACCGAGAGGTCGACAGGATCAGGGTTGGCGAACACGATGCCGGCGAGAAATCCACCCAGAACGGCACCCAGGGCAAACACGAGGCTCCAGTTGTGTTCACGCCAGTTGTATTGAAAGAAATCGACTCCGATGTATTTTGGTTGAGAGATGGCGCACATGTGACGCAGGTTGGATGAAATCCCGAACGAACGATTGCCGATCCATAACATGAGGGGCACCATCAGGCCGATCAGTGGGCCGGAAACATACCAGGGCCAGGGTGCATGCAGCAAGGAGAGCAATGATTCCATGGGGCGCCTCAGACTGGGAAAATGAGTTTGGAAACGTGCATCGCAGTTTAGACGATTATTTCGGGTCGGATGGAAGGCTTTTCTCGACCAGTTGAATGCGTTGGGCAAGGCGCTCAAGTTCGGTCGCGTTGCCTTGGACAACCGCCCGCTTCTCCTGCAGTTTCAAATACGTCAACAGCGGTTGCCGCCAGCCGCGGGCAGACGCCGTTTCTGTCGCAAGTTCCAGTGCGTGGTCATCCGCTTCCTGGCGCATGACCAGCAAACTGGCCCCGAGCAGGCGCGCCAGCGGGTCGTCGACCTTGGACAGCAGCTCGGTTCGCGCGCCAGCAGCTGCGCTGACCAGATCACGATGCTGTTTAGGCAACTGGGCGGCATGGGCTGTATCCCAGTTCAGGATCAGAAATTGGTGATAGGACTGATCTGCAGGATCTGGGTCGAGTCTGGCCAGATCGGCGTATTCGGCGCAGGCGTCGTCGATCAACATGGCGCGGCGGACCGCACAACGCACCAGCCACAGGCGCGCCGTATCGGACACGCGGCCGGCGCCGCCGGTGGCAACGATCGCTTGCTGGAAATAACGTTCCGCCAGGGTGTTTTCACCCAGCAGCGCATGTTTCTTGTAGCGCTCGATCAGGTCGGCCGCATCGGTTTTCCAGTCGGGCGGGGGCGGACCGCCGCTGCCACACGCGGCAAGCAGAATCAGGCTGGCTATGGCGAGAAGTGATTTCATGGCAGTTTTACCTCGGGATCACGCGCAAACGGCCATTTCTTGTTGATTTCGTTGACCAAACCATTGGCCTTGCGCACAGCATCGTCGATTTCGGTGCGCAGTCTGGCAATGTCCTGCGTACCTTCTTTGACGTCGGCGGAAATCTCCACCGCATTGCCCATCAGGGCATCGGCCTTTTTCAGGCTGGACTGCGCATCGTCGAGCATCAGCTTGACCTGGGCCAATGACGCTTTGGTGCTTTCGGCCACGCCGTCCTGCGCAAACAGCCATTTGTCGGTCTTGGCAGCCATGCCGTCCATCTTCAGCGCCAGGCCGTCGAGGCGGGTGATGAGCGAACGGGTCTTGCTGAGAGAGTCGGTGACCGCGCGGGCTTTCTCGGGGCTGCCCAGCACGCCTTCGAGGACGCCGTATTCACCCGTCATGCGCCCGGTCACAGTCTGCACATTGGCCAGCGTGGCGACAATCTCGCCGTCCTGGCGCGTGAGGTGCTCGACGTTGGCCAGAATGGCCTTGACTCGTTCGACCAGCACCGGGATTTCCTTGCTGACATCGGAGGTGAGCAGCAGCATGGTGGAGT
This sequence comes from Thiobacillus sp., assembly GCA_046484355.1. Lineage (GTDB taxonomy): Bacteria > Pseudomonadota > Gammaproteobacteria > Burkholderiales > Thiobacillaceae > Thiobacillus. Next base: position 23,879 of record JAWOJD010000058.1, on the reverse strand, counting down.
TGTCGGGCAGCGCGGGTGCCTTGAGGTTGGGTGAATCGACGCGAATCTTGGCGCCGCCGACAATGGGCTTGTCCAGTGTAAAGCTGCTGTTCTGCTTGAGCCACTTGGCATTGCGGCCCAGCAGTTCAAGCTGAATCACGATGCCGCCATTGTCGTTCAGCCCCAGGCTGGTGACGCTGCCGATTTCAATGCCCGAGAACACCAGCGGTACGCCAGGCGCCACGCCATCGGCGCTGGCTGCGGCCAGCTGCAGGCGATAGGTGTCCTCGAAAAATCCGCGTGCATGCAGCAGATAGGCAATAAAGAGCGCTCCCAGAAGGAGGGAGGCGGCGGCAAACAGCCCGACTTTGAAATGCAGATTGTTCATGCGGTATGCAGTGTCTGGTTGTATAAAACCTGGTTCCAGTCGAAGTCCAGAATTTCCCAGGTGCCTGTCATATCGGCCCGCTCAGCCAGCTGCCGGATGAATTGTGGGTAGGGCACATCGTAAAGCATGGCACTGGGACGGTCGATTACAAGTCGTTCACGTTTCAATATGAGCGCGCGCGCCAGTTGGGTCACGAAACGCTGTGCCGGCGTCATGTCGGGGTCGCGCAGCGGCGCGATGTCGGCATGGCCTAGTTGCTGCAGCATGGTCTGCGCCTGAAGGATGGATTCGTCCGCGCTGAAATGGCGTTGATACAGCGGGATCAGCGCGATGTTGTCGAGCGCTGACAGGTTCGCCCGCAGCGGCAGGTCGAGCCCGACCCGCGCCACGCTATCGGGCAGTGCTGCGACTGCGGCCATCAGCAGGGTGCAGTCGGCAAACGTGGTCAGATGTACTTGAGCGCTAATGAGACCACCTCGATGGCAACAATGGCAAAGAAGACCCGCATCATGCCGCGCAGCACGGACACTGGAACCATGAACAGTTTTTTCGGCGTCTCAAGTCCTGCGGTCACCGGGATCAGGGTGACCGCAAGTCCAAACAGGGCGCACTTGACGATCAGTCCGGCGACAATCTGGAAATTGAAAATTTTTGCAATGGTGTGGGTAAAAGGTGCAAAACCAGCCATGCTCAAACCGTATATCGACAGATAGGCCAGCACCAGGGCCAGTAGTCCGGCCAGGCCCGCCAGGATGACCACCGAGATCACCCCGCCGATCAGGCGCGGCAGAAACTCGAACTGCATTGGCGGAACCTTGCAGTGGGCCAACGCATCCAATTCGTTGTTGACCTTCATCAGCGCGACTTCGGTGTTGATGGCGCTGCCGGAACGCAGGGCGATGAACAGCGCGGTCAGGAAGGGCAGCAGTTCGAGCACCAGCACGCGGATGGTCATTTCGCTGGCGAAATCGGTCAGGCCGAAATCGCGTGCAGTCGACAAGATGATGGTGATGATGAGCCACGAAATGACCAGTGCGTAACCCATGAAAACGGTCAGAATCTGGACAGCGGTAAAGTACACCTGCTTGATCACCACATCGAAGGTGGCGCGGTTCCATGTGGCGCGGTTCAGTAGCGACAGGAGAGCCTTGGCCAGGAACGAGAATATGCCGTAGCCGACAGAGAACCATCCGGCGACCTTGGCGCCGAGCGATTCGATGGATGCCGCAAGAAAATTCATCGGGGCATATTAACGCTGTCGAAGGAGCTTGTGTCATTGTCGGCGCTTGCGTCATCGGCTTGCAGGCCATACAGTTTTGCAATCAAAGGAGAAGACAGACGATGAAAAAACGCTTGATTTCGGTCGCCGCACTGGTGCTCTGCACCGCGGCAGCATCCGCGCTGGCAGCGTCCGGCACGGTTTTGCGCAACGAAAAGATCTACAGTCAGCCCAGTTCGGGCTCCGCAGTTGCGGCGAGCGTTGCCAAGGGCGCCAGCGTCAATGTCGTCGCCAAGCAGGGCGGCTGGCTGCGTGTCACATCCGGCAGGACCACCGGCTGGATCCGGCTGTTGTCGGTGCGGATGGGCGAGGGGGGATTAGGCGGAAGCGGTCTCAGCGATGTGGCCGGCGCCGCCACGACCCGTTCCGATCCCAGTCGCGTGGTTGCGGTGGCCGGTTTGCGCGGCCTCAACGACGAGGACCTGAAGCAAGCCAAGTTCAATCCAGACGAACTGGCGCGACTCGATGGCTGGAGCGTGACCGACGCGCAGGCCAAGAAGTATGCCGGGCAGGCGGGGCTGGTTACCGTCAACGTCCCGAGCCTGCCGGAACCCAAACCGGAACGATCCACCTCGTCGCCCTGGGGGAGCAACTGATATGAAAATCAAACTGACCATCCTGGCACTCGCGCTAACGTCCTTGAGTGGCATGGCGCATGCCTTCGACCTGGGCAAGTTCCTGGAAGACCGTATCAGCCAGGAATTGAACAAGGACAAGCAGCCCCAGCCCGCGCCAGCCCAGGCGCCCGCTCAATCGCCTGCGGAGGCACAAAGCGCCGCCGCCACGCCGCCACAGGCGAAGCAGAAGATCGACGCCCGTCAGCTGGGCTTTGCTCTGTTCGGAGACTACAGTCCGGAAGAAGAAGACCGCATCGGCCGGCAGATTTCGGGCAACCTGCTGGGCGCCGTGCAACTGGTGCGCGACGAGAACCTTCAACGCTACGTCAACCTGGTGGGCAACTGGGTCGCGCAACAGAGCGGGCGCAAGGATGTCACCTGGCGTTTCGGCGTAGTCGATACCGAGGACATCAATGCCTTTGCCGCGCCGGGCGGTTATATCTTCCTGACCAAGGGCCTGTATCGACGCCTCAACAATGAGGCCGATCTGGCCGGGGTGCTGGGCCACGAGATTGCCCACGTCACCCAGAAGCACCACCTCAAGGTGCTCAAGCAGTCCAGCCTGATTGGCGCGCTGGGACAGGCCGCCAGCAAGAAGGCGCAGGGCAGCGACGAAGTGGTGCAGAACCTGATCGGCAATGGCGCCGAGATCATGGCGCGCGGCCTCGACAAAAATGCCGAGTACGAGGCCGATCGCATCGGGATCGTCTACGCAGCGCGGGCGGGCTACATCCCCTGGGGGTTGCCCGACGTGCTGCAGGACATGGCGGCGCTGCCCGCCAAGGATGGCCGCACCAGCCTGCTCTATAAAACCCATCCGCATCCGGCGGATCGACTGGCGCATCTGGGCGAAGCCGTGGGCGGCAACCTCGACAATGTGCAGGGCAAGGACCTGGCCAACCGCTTCTACCGCATCCGGTGAAGCGCGGCGCGTTCAGTTGGGCGCAGGCGGCGCTGTCGGCGCTGTTTGTGCTGTTTATCGCTGCGCACGTGGCGGGCCTGATCCATCTCGCGCCCATGCAGCGCGCCGAATCCTGGCTGTATGACGTCTGGCTCAAGCGCACTGCGCCTGCCGGGCTGGATGACCGGATCGCGATTCTCGACATTGATGAAGCCAGCCTGAAAAGTGTTGGCCGCTGGCCGTGGAATCGGGACATCATGACGAAGCTGGTCGATACGCTATTCGACCATTATTACGTCGGCGCCCTGGGTTTCGATGTGGTGTTCGCCGAGCCGGACCGGAGTTCGGGCCTCGACAGCCTGGGACGCCTGGCGCAGGCTGAACTGGCCGGCAGCCGGGAGTTTCAGGCTGCGCTCAAGCAGATCGCGCCGCGCCTCGACTACGATTCCCGCTTCGCGCAGACCCTGGCTGATCGCCCGATTTCCCTTGGGTATTACTTCATTCCGCAAGGCTATGGCGACGCAAAATCGGGCAGCCTGCCGCCGCCCTCGCTGCCGCTGACGGCATTCAATCCAGGGCTGCCGGCTGTGCCAGCCACAGGCTATGGCGCCAATCTGCCTGTTTTCCAGAATGCGGCGCAGGGCGCGGGTTTCTTCAACATGCGGGCCGATGACGACGGCACCGCGCGGCAGATGCATCTGATTGCGCCGTTTGGCGAGGGCTATTTCCAGTCGCTGTCTGCGTCCACGCTGCGCGTGGCGTTTGGTGGCGACCCGCTCGTGGCTGGGGTCGAGTCGAGCAGCCTGCTGGGGCGGCAATACACGTCGCCCTGGGTGGAAGTGGGCGGCATTCGCGTGCCCTTGAGTGCGGATGGTAGCGTCCATGTTCCTTATCGTGCCGGCGCCCCGTTCCCCTACATTTCGGCGGCAGCCGTGCTGTCGGGCAAGGCGCCATTGGCGCAACTGGAAAACCGCATCGTGTTGCTGGGCTCGACCGCACCGGGGCTGGCCGATCTGCGCGTGACACCGTTTTCCAGTACGTTCCCGGGGGTGGAAATCCACGCCCACATGATCGCCGGCATGCTCGATGGCACCATCCGCACCACGCCGCCGTGGGCGGGGGATGCGCGGCTGGTCGCCGTACTGGTGCTGGGCGCGCTGCTGACCTTCATGATGCTGCGCTTTAGACCGGTGATCGGGCTGGTGGCCAGTATCGGTTTGCTGGCGTTGCTGCTGGGGGCCTACGCTGCAGCCTGGACGCGCTTCTGGGTGGTGCCGATGGCCGCGCCGATGATCACGGTGCTGGGGTTGTATGCCCTCAACACGGCCTACGGCTTCTTTGCCGAGAGCCGCAGCAAGCGCCAGATGACCAAGCTGTTCGGCCAGTACGTGCCGCCCGAACTGGCGGCCGAGATGAGCCAGGATCCGGCGCACTACACGATGGATGGGCAGTCGCGCGACATGACCGTGCTGTTTTCCGACATCCGGGGTTTTACGAATTTTTCGGAAAACCTGTCTCCGGCCGAGCTCGCCGAAGTGCTGAACGCCTACCTGTCGACGATGACGCGCATCGTGCAGCAGCAGCGCGGCACCATCGACAAATACATCGGCGACGCCATCATGGCTTTCTGGAATGCACCGATCGACCTGACCGATCATGCCAGTCGCGCCGTTCAGACCGCGCTCGACATGCAGGCCGCGCTGCCGCAGCTGAACCAGGAATTCGCCGCGCGCGGCTGGCCCGACGTGCAGATCGGCGTGGGCGCCAACTCCGGGCGCATGAGCGTCGGCAACATGGGTTCGGAGTTCCGCATGTCGTACACCGTGATGGGCGACGCGGTGAACCTGGGTTCGCGGCTGGAAGGCATCACCAAGCAATACGGCGTCGGCATCCTGGTCACCCAGCCCACGGTCGAGGCCGATCCCGTGCATGCCTTCATGAAGGTCGACGACGTGCGCGTCAAGGGCAAGGAAACCCCGGTGGCGATCTATGAACCGCTGGGCACCAAGGCCGATCTCGACGCGGCCGTGAAACAGAATGCAGCCGATTTTGAGGCTGCGTATTCCCTCTATCAGAAGCAGGACTGGGACGCCGCCGAATCCGCCTTGCGCGCGCTCAACATGCGCGCGCCGCGCAAGCTCTACGATATCTATCTCGACCGTATCGCGTACTTTCGCGCAGCCCCGCCGCCCGCAGACTGGGACGGCGTGTTCGTCTACACAACCAAATGAAACTGACCATCCTCGGCTGCAGCGGCGGCATCGGCAGCGGGCGCCACACCACCTGCTTCAAGGTCGACGACGACATCCTGATCGACGCCGGCACCGGCATCACCACCTTGAGCCTGGATCAACTGCTGGCGATCGACCACGTCATCCTCACCCATGCGCACCTCGATCATGTGCTGGGCCTGCCCTTGTTGCTCGATGCTGTGGGCGAGAGGCGCAGTTCGCCGCTGATGGTGCATGCCCTGCCCGAGGTGCTGAACGTGTTGTCGAAGCACATGTTCAACTGGCAGCTATGGCCGGATTTCCGCGAGATTCCGAGTGTAGAGGGTCCGTGGGTGTGCTTCGATTCCTGGCAGATGAGTGAAAAACTGACTTTGGGCGCGCGCACCTTCACGCCGTTGCCGGTCAACCATGTGGTGCCGGCTTGCGGAATTCAGATGAGTGGGGCGGATGGCAGCCTGGTGTTCAGCGGCGACACCACCAGCAGCGAAGCCTTCACCGAAGCCCTCAACGCCATTCCCGACCTGCGCCACCTCATCATCGAAACCTCATTCGAGAATGACCTTGCCGCCATTGCGCAGGCCTCCAAGCATCACTGGCCGGATTCGCTGGCCGAAACTTTGCAGGATTTCCGCGTGCGGCCCGAAGTGTGGATCACCCACCTCAAGCCGGGCAACGAGGCGGCGATCATGGAAGAGTTGCGGGCCGCTGCACCGGACTGGTCGTTGACGGCGTTGGAGCAGGGGCAGGTGATTGATTTAGGATAAAAGGCGTTTCGTGTTCGACTTGTCCTGCTCTGTTTAGGGGCCTGTAAGGGGAAGTCCAGCCTGTCCAGGTCGAGCCCTCAATGTCCACCCACCTCGAGGCCATCATGTCGTCCACCCGCATCGAAAAAGACTTCCTCGGCACTCACGAGATTCCCGCTAAGGCGTACTACGGCATTCACACGGCGCGGGCGCTCGACAATTTCACCGTGTCGGGCGTGCAGATCAGCCACTTCCCGCGTTTCATCATTGCGCTCGCCATGGTCAAGAAAGCCTGCATGCGGGCGAATCTCGAATTCGGCCTGCTGCCTGAGGACAAGGCGCAGGCGATCGGGCAGGCGTGCGATGACATCATCGGTGGGCAGTTGCACGAACACTTTGTCGTCGATTTGATCCAGGGCGGCGCGGGCACCTCGTCCAACATGAATGCCAACGAGGTCATCGCCAACCGGGCGCTGGAAATCCTGGGCCACGACAAGGGCAGCTACAAGCAGTTGCACCCCAACGACCACGTGAACCTGTCGCAATCCACCAACGATGCCTACCCGACGGCGTTCCGGGTGGGCTTGCTTCTGAGTCATGCCGGAGTGAAGGAGGCGCTGGAGCACCTGATCGCCACGTTTGAGGAACGCGCAGAATCCTTCAAGGACATCTACAAGATCGGCCGCACGCAATTGCAGGATGCGATTCCGATGACGCTGGGTCAGGAGTTTCATGCCTTTGCCGACACGCTGCGCGAGGAAACCCAGCGCTTCAGCGACCTGGAACGCCTGCTGGGCGAAGTGGGTCTCGGCGGCACCGCCATCGGCACCGGGGTGAATGCGCCCAAGGGCTATTCGGCGGTGGTGGTCCGGCACTTGACAGAAGTCAGCGGCTTTGCGCTCACGCCGGCGTCCAACCCGATCGAAGCAACATCGGACACTGGCGTCTATCTGACCTGGTCGAGCGTGCTGCGCCGCACGGCGACCAAGCTATCGAAGATATGCAACGACCTGCGCCTGCTGGCCTCGGGTCCGCGCGCCGGCATCGGCGAGATCCGGCTGCCGCCGGTGCAGGCGGGTTCGTCGATCATGCCGGGCAAGGTCAACCCGGTGATCCTGGAGATGGTCAATCAGGTGGCGTACCAGGTGATGGGCAATGACCGACGGTGATGATGGCCTGCGAAGGCGGCCAGCTGCAGCTGAATGCCTTCGAGCCCATCATGGTGGCGAACCTGTTCCAGTCGATCGACATCATCAAGCGTGCGATGCGGATTCTGGCCGACCGCTGCGTGGCGGGCATTACGCCCAATATCGAGTCGTGCCAGAAACACCTCGATTCGACGATTACCCTGGTGATGCTGCTGAACCCGCAGTTGGGGTATGAAATGGCGGCTTAGCTGGCTATGGAGGCGCTCATCACCAATCGAACGATACGCGAACTGGTGGTGGAACGCGGTTTGCTCAGCGCCGAGGCCTATGACGCGCTGGTCAAGGCCTCAGCATCGCTGGACTGAGCATGGACATGGCGGGCGCTCAGCCTGCCGCCACAAACCCGAACGCCTTGTCGTGCACGTACACCAGCTTGCAGGGCTCGATGTATCGGGCGTCGTGGATGCGCCCAGCTTGAATGTAGCCGGTTTCGCCCTTGTTCAACATCAGCGGTTCGCCGTCGGCCACCAGGCCGGTATCGGTCTTGATGAAAAACTGAACCGCCATCCTGCCTTCGATCACCACGGTCATGTCGTCGCCCGGATGCGAGTGCGGCGGCTCGGCGCTGCCGGCTTCCCATTGTTCCAGCATCACGTCCACGCCGTCGGGGTTGGTCGGCCAGGTCGTGCGCACGGTGAATCCTGCGGGTGTATCCGGCACGCTGACATGGTTGCTCCAGACGGCGCTGGTGGCGGAGGTAATGGAAGCGGATTGGGTCATGTGGACTCCTTAAGTAAGGTGGGTTTCAAGGCAGAGCATTGTATCGGCGCGCCCTCGATTCGTTATGGCGGCGGGGTGAAATGGGCCAGCTCGGCCTCGAAGGTATTTGCGTCCAGCGCTTCGAATGCCTCCCGGCTGAACAGGGTGACGGCGCCGGCCATTTCGCCCCAGCCAAAGCTGCTGTTTGCGGGTGTCAGCCTGTCGCTGCTTTGCGGAACGCGCGGGATCAGGTGTAGTTCCGCCTTGCGGTAGATCAGGTTGTACGGCGTGTTGCGCTGGTGCAGCTCGTCGAGGTGCAGCCAGGCGGTGAGCGGGTCGCTGAAGCGCAGGCAGGGCAGGGGGTAGGACTCGCTGCCGCCGTTGTGGGCAAAGCGCGCGTCGTGAACCGGCAGCGGATTGGCCTGCACGAAGCTCTGGAGATGCAGGTGGTTTACCGACGCGCCGGCGCCATAGCTGTTGTAGCCCAGGCAGAGTCCGGGCACGTCGGACGCCGTGCAGACTTCCCAGGCCCAGCCGTGCAGTTCGGGGCTGAGGCATTGCGGCGCCTGGCTCGAGGGCTCGGGCACCAGCAAGCCATGCAGGCGGGCGAAGGGAAATTTGTTGTACAGGATGCGGGCGGATTTTCCGGCGAGTTCGCCCTCCCATAAAATTTCCTTGGCCAGGAACGGTTTGTTGAAATGGAAGCCCGCCGGGTCGAATGGCCGCAGCAGACTTTCAAAGACCTGCCCGCTTGCGCGTGGCGGGCGCAGGGCGCGAATGGGGTTGAAGAACACGTCCCATGGGCCGGCCCGGCGATGTTCCATCAGTTTGAGATGATCGAAGCCAATGGCGTGAAGCTTGAGGAAAACCAGCACGTCGTCGTCGGGTTCGGTCAGTTTCTGACCCAGCCGCAGCGTGTCCGTCATGGCGGCGGCCAGTTCCGCATGACGCGCCGACAGGGCAGGTGAAAGCTGCGCCCACAGGTGTGTGTCGTAGGCGGCATTGGCCAGCACCAGAATGTAGACGCCGAGGCCGCGATGCTTCTCCAGCATCGCGGCAAGGCCTTCGGAGAAGCCTTGTTCAAGCGACGCTGCAGATGTGAACGGTTGGAAAAGCGGTGCAGGAGAGGGGGGCGTCACGAATCCATGCCTGGATAACAGCGATACAAAGAGACAGTCGCCTGGAGGGGCGACTGGATATTCAGAGTTCGCCGTTGGCGCCGGCCCGCATCACGTCGTCCATTTTTTCGCGGATTTCCATGGCGCCCTTGCGCAGCTCAGGGGTAAGCCCCATGTGCTTGCCGGCCATGTCGAGCCAGGTGATGTCCCAGTCCAGCGTCATCACCCAGATGTTCTTGTCGGCGTCTTCCATCACCGCAATTCGGCAGGGCAGGAATACCGCCATTTCGGGGATGATCCGCAGCAGGTCGCGCCCAACGGCGATGTCGCAGAAGCTGAACACCTCGACGCGCGGTGCCGTGTCATCCCCCAGCACGGCCTTGAAGTCCTTCCACATCAGGTTGTTGCCGACATATTTCAGGTTGACCTTGTTGGCGCGCAGCATCATCGATTCGACCACATCGTCGAACTTCACGCCGGGTTTGGCCTTGTATTTGACGGCGAAATGGTTCATCGCCTCGCGTGCGTCCATCTGCATCATGTTGGCCATCATCGGCATGGCCATCTGCAACCAGTGCTTTTTCTCTTCGGGCGTCAGGATGCGATTCATCTGGTAATCGCGGTAGGGCGGCGGGGGTGCCTGCTGCATCATCATCGGGCCGTAGGGGGTGGGCTTGATGGCGATCCAGCCCTGACTGGTGGGCACGTTCTTCAGATAAGGGTTGGTGGTTGCCTTGTCGGGCGCAGCAGGCGGCGTGGCCGCGAAAGCCGGGATGCTGACCATCCAGGCCAGAAAAATAAGTAAAAAGCGCATCTTTGAAGTCTCTCCTGTTTCGTTATGTCTCAATCCTACGCGCCGTGACCCCTGCGTCAATATGTGCTCAGGTGCGTTCGCGGAAGGTCGTTTCAAGTGTTTCCAGATCGGCGGCGGCGCGCGTCAGGTCACCCTTCAGTGCACTGGCCTCGATGCGCGCAGCGCCTTCCTGAATGTCGCGGGCTTTCACGCTGGCGGCAGCGCCCTTCAGGGCATGGGCTTCCTTGCGGCATGCCTCGATATCCCGTTGCGCGATGCCGACCTTCATTGCAGCAAGACTGGCCTCGGTGGTGGTGATAAAGAGGCTGGCGAGGTCGGAGACCAGGCCAGGATTGTCGGGATAACGCTCGTGCAGAGCCGGCAGATCGAGCAGCGGGGCCATGCCAGATTCGTCACCATGCGACGGCAGCCATTGCATGAGCAGGGCGGCAAGGGCCGATTCGGAATACGGCTTGCTCAAATAATCGTTCGCCCCGGCCGCCAGGCAGGTTTCGCGGAAGCCGGCATTGGCGTTGGCTGTCAGCGCGATGATCGGGATGTCGCGGGTGTCAGAAGGCAACTGGCGTATGCGCTGGGTGGCCTCGAGCCCGTCCATTTCCGGCATCTGCCAATCCATCAGCACCAGATCGAACGTTTCGGCGGCCAGCAGTTCCAGTGCCTGGGCGCCATGGGTGGCAATGGCATAGTCCAGGTCCATTCCACTGAGCTGGTGGGCCAGCACTTTCTGGTTGACCGGGTGGTCTTCCACGACAAGGATGCGCCCCGAGAGCTGGATCGGTTTGGGTTTCGGCAATTCGGCCAGCGGCAGGGTGGTGGTGGGCAACTGCAGGGACAGCGTGAAGCGGCTTCCCTTGCCGGGGGCGCTCTCGACTTCGATCCCGCCACCCATCAGCTCTGCCAGCTGGCAACTCACCATGAGCCCCAGGCCGGTGCCGCCGTAGCGACGGGTGGTCGATGAGTCGGCTTGTGAGAACGCCTGGAACAGGCGCGCCTGGGTATCGCTGCTCATGCCGATGCCATTGTCATTCACGCTGAAATGGCAGTGGGTGACGCCGTTTACGGGCTCAAACGCCATTTTCAGTTCGACGGTGCCGTGCGGGGTGAACTTGATGGCGTTGTCGACCAGGTTGAGCAGGATCTGGCGGATGCGCGTGGGGTCGCCCAGCAGCGCGTCGGGGACCCTTCCGGAGGGGCTCAGCTTCAGCTGCACGTTCTTTTCCAGTGCGCGTGCCTGAAACAGCGACACCACACCCTGCACCAGCATGGCTGGCGAGAATGGAATGTGTTCGATAGCCAGTTTGCCGGCTTCGATCTTGGAGAAGTCGAGAATGTCGTTGATGATGGTGAGCAGGCTTTCGGCCGAGCTTTTCAGGGTGGAAATGTACTCGCGCTGGCGACCGTCCAGCGCGGTTTTGAGCAGCAGTTCGCTCATGCCCAGAATGCCGTGCATCGGTGTCCGAATTTCGTGACTGACGTTGGCGACAAACTCCGATTTGGCACGCGCCATTTGCAGCGCAGCCGCGCGTGCGGCTTCCTTGGCTGCCTCGGCGGCGCGACGCTCGGAGACGTCTCGCATGATGGCTTGAATGACCTGTTTGCCTTGCAGCTCCATCGCGTGCAGGGCGATTTCGGTCGGAAAGGTCGAGCCGTCCTGGCGCCGTGCCTGCCAGTCCATGTCCGCATGCCCTTCGGTGTGGGCCCTGGCGATGGCCTGCATCGCATGGTCAAAGCTGCTGGCGCCATTGGCCTGGGTAGGCGTGCCGAGAGACGGGATGGGGGTGTTCAGAAAAGTCTCGACCGAATCCATCCCGAACATGGACAGCGTGGCGGGATTGCAGTCGGTGAAGCCTTTGTCGTTGAGGATGACGACTGCATCCGAGTTGGTCTCGAACAGCGTCTGATATTTCTGTTTTTCGGATTCGAGCTGGCGTGTCTGAGCCAGCATGCGTCGGCTGACCAGGACGGCGACGAAAGCGGCCAGGAGCGTGGCGACAATGCTCAGCAGCAGCATCAGGTTGCGGGTGGCCTGATAGGCGGCGTAGGTTTGGCTAAGCGCGTTTTCGTTAGCCTCGCGCTGCAGCCGGGTCATGTTGTCGAGTGCCGTGACCAGCCGGTTTTGCAGCGGAATGGCTTCATTTTGCAGCAAGGTTAGCGCGCCATAATTGTTCTGGTCGAGTGCCGAGTCGACCACGTTGAACATGACGGGCTGGTTGGCGAGGGTGATCGTGTCCAGCTTCTGCATCAATTGCTTTTCTTCCGGCGTGCTGAGCATGGTGACCAGCTGGTTGCGGTCCTTGGTGTAGCGCTCGCCGAAATCGAGAAACTGTATGAACATCTCGTCCTGTTCCCAGCGGTCGATCGATACGACGATGTTGTGCATCAGCACCGCGCGGTCGCGCAGGGTGTCGCGCATCCGCGATGCCAGCCGGGCCTTGATGTTGTTGACCGACACCACGTTTTTAAGCTCGTTGTTCAGGCTCGCCATCTGGGTGACGCCCAGGCCGATCACCGCCAGCATCAGCAACAGGGAAAGGGTGAAGCCTAGGCCCACGTTGAATAGCAGGCCGCGCATCGGGGAGGGCAACATGCTTATTCGCGCCGGAAGGCCACGACGTGGTCCACTGCCAGCTTGATGCCGATCTTCTCGCCGATGGCGTGGTTGTGGTGCGAGGGTACCAGCGACAATGCGCGCTGGCCGCTCGGCAGCTTGAGCGTGTAGAGGAATTCGGCGCCGCGGAAGGCCTTCTTCTCGACCTCGGCCAGCAGCAGGCTGTCGTCGTCGTGGACGATATCGTCCGGACGCAGCAGCACGTCGACATTGCAATTGCGCACGCATTCATCGCAGCCGCTGGCGTCGCACTCGACCGGTATATGGCCGTTCAGCACGCCGAGTTCGATTTCCACCTGATGGTCGTTGATGACTTCGCCGTTGACCAGCGCGCCCTGGCCGACGAAGTCGGCAACGAAGCGGTTGGCCGGTTCGTGATACAGGTCGTAGGGCGTGGCCCACTGCTGGATGCGGCCTTCGTGCATGACGCCGACCCAGTCGGCCATGGCAAAGGCTTCGTTCTGGTCATGCGTCACCAGCAGGGCCGTGATGTGCTCGTGCGCCAGAATCTCGCGCACTTCCTGCGCCAGTTTCTCGCGCAGATCGACGTCAAGGTTGGAGAAGGGCTCGTCCAGCAGCAGCAGTTTGGGGCCGGGCGCCAGCGCGCGCGCCAGGGCCACGCGTTGCTGCTGTCCGCCGGACAGTTCGTGCGGATAGGCCTGGCCGCGCCCGGTCAGCCCCACTAGGTCGAGCATCCGGGCAACCCGTGCATCGCGTTCGCCACGCGGCAGCGCTGACAGGCCAAAGGCGACGTTCTTCGCCACGGTCAAATGCGGAAACAGCGCGTAATCCTGGAACACCATGCCGACCCCGCGTCGGTCCGGCGGAATCGCGTGCCCTGCCTCGCTGACGGTTTGGTTCATCAGGTGGATCAACCCGGATGCGGGCGGCTCGAAGCCCGCAATCAGCCGCAGGGCCGTGGTCTTGCCGCAACCGGAAGGGCCGAGAATGCAGCCGATTTCACCTGCTTCGAGCGAGAACGTCACATCGTCCAGCACGGTTTTCGACCCGTAGTGATGGGCCAGGTGGGCGACCTCGAGAACAACTGCCATTGCTGAAACCTGCAAAATCAAAAATGAGATTCATTATAATCTGTGCCTCTCGCCGATTTGCACCCCCGCCAGCAGTATGAAAACACCACGTTTCCAGCCCTTGTCCCTGTTTGCCATCGTTGCCGCGTTGCTGATCGCCCTGCCGGTGCTCGCCGTGGTGGTGGAGGTATTCAAGCCGGACAGCGAAGGGGTGTGGGCGCATCTGGCCGAAACCGTGCTGGCGGATTACGTTTTCAACAGCGTGGCGCTGGCGATCGGGTCCGGGCTTGGTGCGGCGCTCCTGGGCGTGGGCGCCGCCTGGATCGTTGCCATGCACCGGTTTCGTGGGCGGGGCGTGCTGGAATGGGCGCTGCTGCTGCCGCTGGCAATGCCCACCTACGTCATCGCGTATGTCTACACTGACCTGCTGCAGTTTCCAGGACCGGTGCAAACCGCGCTGCGCGAAACCTTTGGCTGGGAACGCGGCGACTACTGGTTTCCCGATGTGCGTTCACTGGGCGGCGCGATTGTCGTGTTCAGCCTGGTGTTTTATCCGTACGTCTACGTGCTGGCACGGGCCGCGTTTCTGGAACGCTCCGGCAGCCTGGTCGAAGCCGCCAGAAGTCTGGGTTTGTCCACCCGCCGGGCCTTCTTCCGCGTGGCGCTGCCGATGGCGCGCCCGGCGGTGGTAGGGGGCGTATCGCTGGTGGTGATGGAATCGCTGGCGGAATTCGGTGCGGTGTCGTATTTCGGCGTGACCACGTTCACCACCGGCATCTACCGCGCCTGGTATGCCTTTGGCAGCCCAGTGGCCGCCGCCCAGCTGGCCGCCGCGCTGCTGGGGGTGGTGGCGCTGGTACTGTTGCTGGAAAAGCTGAGCCGGGGCCGCGCCCGCTTTCATGAAACCAGCCATCGCCTGCCCATCCTGCCGCAGTTGAGCGCGGGGCGCACGGCGTTTGCCTGGTTTGCCTGCCTGCTGCCTCTGGCGGGCGGCTTTATTCTGCCCACCGTGCTGCTGCTGAAAATGGCCGTGATGGAAGGCGATATCCAGTTTGGCGAGAAATACCTCACTCTGGCGGGCAACAGTTTCACCCTGGCGTTGGCGGCCAGCCTGCTGGCCGCCATGGTGGCCCTGCTGCTCGCCTATGCCGACCGCTTGCATCCGGGCGTGCTGATGGCCACCGCCAAGCGCATCGCGTCCCTCGGCTATGCCGTGCCCGGCACCGTGATTGCCGTCGGCGCGCTGATTCCCCTGACTGCGCTGGATCACGCCCTGATCATTTACGTGCGCGAGCACTACGGCATCACCCTCGGCCTGATCCTGACCGGCAGCGCCATCGCCCTGGTGTTCGCCTACCTCGCGCGTTTTCTCGCCGTCGCGCTCAACGCCGTCGAATCCAGCATGGCGCGCATCCGTCCCAGCATCGACGACGCCGCGCGCAGCCTGGGCGCCGGACGCAGCGCCCTGCTGGCGCGCGTGCATCTGCCCATGCTTGCCAGCGGTATTCTCTCCGCCGTGCTGCTGGTGTTCGTCGATGTGATGAAGGAACTGCCCGCCACCATCGTGCTGCGCCCGTTCAACTTCGAAACGCTGGCGACCCAGGTCTATATCCTGGCCGCGGACGAACGCCTGGCCGAAGCCGCCACGCCCTCGCTTGCCATCGTCGCGGTCGGGCTGATTCCGGTGATGCTGCTGTCGCGCGCCATCCGTCGCAGCAAGTAAGCGACCTGCAAGAGGCTTCCTGAGGGCTATTCTGGACTCACTATGGCGGAGGACTATTGAGGCTGGGAACGACCGGGTTCGACCCTAAAGAGACGGTCGCGACTTGTTTGCCGAAGGTCTGTTTAGCAGTGGACAGCGGCCATCTGTAAACGGTTGTCATATGCTTTAAATCCCTTGGCAGCTAAGGGTTTGCAATCAACTTTTCCATATCGGCGCAGCGCAGTTGGTCAACTGTGCAACTTGTCCTTACGTTTGAACTGCGCTCGCCGCCCGCAATTGGGCGGCACCATCTCAGGTATCAGATGGCGACTTCCGAGATGAAGTCTTCGAACTTGTAATTTCTGCCGCGCTCGATGCGCACCAGGTTCAGGAAACTGACCTGGAATGCATGGCCAAAACGCCGGCACAGCACCTCCGCCAACTCACTCTCCTGCTTCGGATTCAGGGCACGGTCGGCCACGTAACGTGCCTCGATGTGTTCCAGGGATTTCTGCACCAGTTGCATCTGGCGTATGGAACCGATGTGTCCCCAGTCCTTGACCGGGAAGGTAGGCCAGACCCGCCTGCCGTGAGGCAGTATCAGCATGTTCCGCTGTCTTCCCATAACGCGGTTCAGCACAGGCAGAGATCGACCGCAGGGGCAGTCCGGGCCAACCTCTGCATAGTCGAGGATGGCGTATCGGATGAGGGGCATGGCATAGTTGTGCAGTGTGGTGATTACCACTTGGCCCACCTCACCGGGCCGACATGGTTCGTTGTCCGCGTTAAGTATCTCCACCAGGACGTTTTCCGACTGCACGTGGTAATGCTCATGGTCTGGACATTGCAGGGCGATGTAGCCCACTTCCTGCGTGCTGTACATGTCGACCAAGGGCACCCCCCAGGCCTGACAGCAAACATCGCGCAATTCCGAACTCACGGTTTCCCCATAGGTGCGTACCTCGCGCAAGCTTGGGAGAGTCTGTTCGGTTTGCAGGAAGTGGTTGGCCAGCGCCATCAGATTGGATGGATAGGTGATCAGGTAGTTGGCATCCTGCTGCCGCAGCCAGACGGCCTGTTCGTTCACGTCGGCCTGGACGCTCAGCACTGCGCCGGGCCCTGTCCGATAAACTTCGGCAGTGGGAGAACCCCAATCGGGAAGCATAAGTCCCCCCTTGGGCAGCTTGTCACTGCCCTCCGCACGGATGGCGGCGAGCTTTCCACTCAGATCCCGTCGGTGCCAAGCGTGGTCCTGCAGGGTTATGGCATTCCAGTATAGGCGGGTCAGTGCGGTGCCCAACGCCTTGATGGGCATACCGGTGGAGCCCGATGTCTGAATGGGGTTAGTAGGCTTATGGGCGTGAGGAATCTTGTGGCTAATCATCACTTCGCTTAGTCGTTGCAACTCAGACCGGCTCAAGATGGGCAGCCGTTTCCACATTTCCTCGCCAATCGGATGCTTGGGGTCGACCCCGGCCACCTGCATACGGCGCCGGTAAAACGGAATGGTGTTGTAGGCATGTCTCAGCAGACGATGCAACTGTTCGGATTGCCATGCGCGAAGTTCCTCCGGGGACCGCCATTGGCTCCGATCAAGCTGATGTCTGAGTTCGTGCAGGGATGGAATGTGCGCATCAGGGCGCAGGGGGCCGGAAGCTGAACTCATTACGTATGGGAATGTGCGGAATCGGTTAATCATAATCCAATGAGTGCTCTGGCCGTTATCGATCCTCCATGCTGTCCGCATCTCAGTCGCTAATGGGTGCAAACCTCAGAGAAGGTAGCTTGACGTGAAAACAGCCGGCATCGTAATCTCCAGCCGATGCCTATCGGTCGGTCTTGGTGCCTGGTGAAATGAGCGAGATCCTGAGTCAATACTCCCGGTGGGCTTTATCGGGTCCCGCGCCCGCCTTGATGGAAGGAGGGCTCACGCTCAGCTATGACGTGCTTATGGATCGGGTTGACCAACTGG
Source organism: Thiobacillus sp. (assembly GCA_046484355.1). Classification (GTDB taxonomy): domain Bacteria; phylum Pseudomonadota; class Gammaproteobacteria; order Burkholderiales; family Thiobacillaceae; genus Thiobacillus. The sequence continues at coordinate 6,589 of JAWOJD010000058.1, read as the reverse complement.
CGCACCGTCTGAAAAATGGCGGATGCAGTTCGGGAAGCCGCCTGGTCCTAGCGGGGTCGCCTAGGCGTTCCGAATGGGTTATCCGGCTGCTGGCAGCCATGGCTGCGGGGGCGGCGGTGATCCTGCTCGACCCCCATGTGAGCGGGCCCGAACGCAGGGCAAGCCTGAGTGCACTGGAACCGGATTTCGAGCTAGGTACGAGCAGCCGGCTGGAGCGCATCGGCCATCGGAACTGTGCGGCGGCGGAGGGCGCGGGGATATGGCTGTTCACGTCAGGGACCACCTCCAGTCCCCGTCCCCATTTCCGGTCTGAGGCGGCTCTCGCCCGGCAGACGGACCGGGTCAGCCGCCGCCTGCCGGGGGGATTGACGGTGACAAGGCCAGCCACTCTGAGCATCACACCCCTGTGCCATGGCTACGGACTGCTCAATGCCCTGTTGATGACCCACTCTATGGGCGGGCTGGTGATACTGGCGGAAAATGCGCCCAAGAAGGAGATCGTGCGGCTCATCCATGACCAGGCCATCCGCATCCTGTACGCCTGGCCAGCCCATTTCAAGCAGCTGGGCCGGAGACAACTATGGCCAGCGGCCGCTGAGAATCAGCTACGGTGGTGCGTGAGCTCGTCCATGCAACTTGAACCGGATGTGGCCCTGCGCTTTGAGGATTGTTCCGGAAGCCCGATTCGCCAACAATACGGCACTACGGAAAGCGGCCCTTTATGCGTAGACAGCGGGGAACCGCCGGTCGGCGTTCAGTGTGTGGGCCTGCCGTTCGATGGCGTCGAAGTCAGGATACTGGACTTGAGCGGCAGGCCCCTTCCTAAGGGTCGGGAGGGCCGGGTGGTGGTTCGCCTGACAGATGCGGCTGATCCGGAATGGTTGCGACGCGGATGGTATTCACCGGGCGACATTGGCACGCTCGATGAGGTGGGACGCCTCCATATCCATCACCGCATTGAATCGTTTTTTGATGAACGCAAAACAAGTTGAACATAATGACACTGGCAAAGCATCATCCCAACCCACAGCAAGGCGCAACGCTCTCCGCCGTTCTACCTGGTCAGGCCCATCCTGCTTTCTCGACCCGCAAATACACTATCGGCGTATTGCCGGGGGAGGGAATTGGGCCCGAGGTGATCGGAGTTTGCTTGGATGTCCTGGAGAGAATCACCGAAATCACGGGGGTGTTATTCGACATTCGCCTGGGAGGCAAGATCGGTCTGCCGGCCAAGGCCGAAACCGGACAGGTTCTACCTCCAGCCATCATCGACTTTTGCGGTGGGGTGTTCGATGATGGGGGAGCAGTTCTCTGCGGGCCTGGAGGCGCGCGTTTTGTGTACGAACTGCGTACTCATTTCGACCTGTTCTACAAATTGACCCCATTGCGTCCCATGCCGGAATTGCGCGACTGCGGCGTGGTGCGGGAAGAGGCGCGCAGCCAGGTGGACATTGTCATGGTGCGGGAAAACACAGGCGGCCTGTATTTCGGGGAGGCAAAGCGTACCGTGGACGCCAAGGGCAGAACCACGATCAGCCACTGTTACAGCTATCGCGATGACCAGGTGGAGCGGACCTTGCGGGTGGCCATCAGTCTGGCGGTCCTGCGGCGCCGACTCCTGTGCCTGGTGGTGAAACCGGGCGGAATTCCGGAAATCAGCTCCCTGTGGATGGATACTCTTGATCGCTTGATCGCGGGGGAGAATTTGCAGGTCAACATCATGGAGGTGGACAACGCCGCGTTCCAGCTCATTAATGCGGCCCGTGGCTTCGACGTGGTCGTGTCGCCGAACATGTTTGGCGACGTTTTGGCGGACTGCGGCAGCCTCCTGCTGGGATCCCGCGGCATGTCCTACTCAGGAAACTTCGGCTCCACCGGCAGAGCCGTTTATCAGACCGGCCACGGGGCGGCCTATGACCTTGCGGGCCTAAACCGCGCCAATCCCTTGGGCCAAGTCCAGTCCGTTGCCATGATGTTGCGAGAAAGCTTCGGCTTGGGGGTGATCGCAGACACAATTGAGTCCGCCATGGCCGTCACGCTGGCGGAAGGATGGCGCACGGCCGACATCGCCGGACCAGGCAGCCGGGTTATCGGCACACGAGAAATGGGCCAGCGCGTTCTGGGTGCCCTCGAACAGACCCTGGTTATGCCAGTGCCGGCATGAAACCGGCTCTGCTGCTGGTCGACCTACAACGGCACTTCCTGGACGGCCCCGGCCTGAGCCCCGCGCCGAATGAATTGATCGACGGGGTTGCTAAGCTTCTGACGGCTTGCCGCGATCATGGCCTGCTGGTTTTACATGCCCATACCCTGGTCAGGCCCGATGGCAGCGATAGGATGCCGCACTGGAAACGGGCGGGGGCCTGGGCCTGCATCGAGGGCTCACCAGACTGCCTGCCTCCTCCCGTACTTCTCCCCCGGGAGGGAGAGCTGGTGTTCCGAAAACGCTTTTTCAGCGCCTTCGGCAACCCGGACTTGGATAACACACTTGTGGCATCCGGAGTCGACACGTTAATCATCGCGGGACTCTATCTGCATGCCTGCGTGCGCTCCAGTGTCATGGATGCCTACGAACACGGTTATGAGGTCTGGCTCGCCGACGAAGCGGTGGCTACCACCGACCCGGTACACGGTGAGCTCACCCGCGGCTTCCTGGAAGGGCGCGCGGCTACCTGCTTAAGCAATGCGGCCATTCTGGAGCGTCTAGGTGCGATGGATGTCAACCGTTGCCTGCTGACTTGATAGTCCACCCTGTTGCCTGCGTCGGCGGCCGCTGGATTGGGGCTGACAGCCATCCCCGATGGCTGCACCGCAATCCGTCCGACTGGGACGATATCCTCGGCGAGGTACCCAGCGCCTGCGAAGCGGAAATCCGCTCCGCAGTGCTGCTAGCCACAAAGGCCCAGGCTGCCTGGCAGAACCTCCCCCAAGAGGGACGCGCTGAACGTCTTCTATCTTGGGCGCAACGGCTGGGCGAGCGGGAGGATGCCTTCGCGCAGTTCATGGCCACTGAGGTGGGCAAGCCCTTATCCGAGGGCAGGATCGAAGTCCGCCGCGCCTTGGAAACGCTACAGGCGACAGTCAGAATTCATGGGGGCGAGCGGATTGAGAAAGTGTCCGCCGAAGTGGTCGTTAGACACCGTCCTTTGGGCGTAGTGGCGGCGGTCACGCCCTGGAATAACCCGGTAGCCATTCCGGTGGGCAAGATGGCGCCGGCGCTGATCTTCGGCAACGCCGTGGTGTGGAAGCCCGCCGTTCAGGCGCCGCATACTGCCAGGCTGCTCATGGAGACGCTGCAGGCCGCCGGCATCCCCCCCGGTTTGGTGAACGTGGTTTTCGGTGCGGCGCAGACCGCGCGGTGGTTGATCGCCCATCCTGGCGTCATGGCGGTGTCTCTGACCGGATCGAACCAGACCGGCCGGCGGACAGCCATTCTCTGCGGCCGGCTGCTCAAGCCGTTCCAGGCCGAGTTGGGCGGCAACAATTCCGCCATCGTTATGCCGGATTGCGAACCGGAGGCGGTCGCATGGGAACTCGCGGTCGCCGCATTTAGTTTCGCTGGACAGCGCTGTACCGCCAACCGGCGGCTAATCGTGCACAACGATATTCTTCCTCAATTCGAGGCCGCCATGGTCGCTGCGGTTGAGGCCCTGGTGGTGGGTGACCCCCTCCAGTCGGCCACCCAGGTGGGCCCCCTTATTTCCAGGACGAAACAGCACCAAATGGGCCGGATCGTCGCCAAGGCGCGGCGTGACGGCGCACACCTGCTCACAGGCGGGCAGGTGCCGAAGCAATGGCACGGAGGGTGCTGGTACCAACCCACCCTGCTCAGGGCCACGGCGTCCGAAAGCACGGTGGTGCAGGAAGAGAGTTTCGGTCCCCTGGCAGTCATACAGCCTGCGCGGGATATTGAGGAAGCCATGCGGCTCGGCAACGGCGTTGCCCAGGGTCTGGTGGCAAGTCTCTATTGCCGCGACCCTGCCATCATCCGGCATTTCCTGGCCGCAGCCGAGGCAGGCAACATCAAGCTCAACCAGCCGACCCTGGGGGTTGACCTGAGGGCTCCCTTCACCGGCTGGAAGGCCTCCGGTTTGGGGCCCGGGGAACACGGCCAGGCGGATCGCGAATTCTACGCCCGAACTCAGGCTGTGTACGGCTGGTCATCCTGACCATGGCATGGATAGGGTATTGGGTACTGGGTGAGCGCTCCACCCCTTGCAGCGACATGCCATTGGGAAACAAAAGGGACCTACTTGGCAATCTCTGATATGTGCTTCGGGAAGTGCAGTTTGTTGCTATGCCACCACATACTGCAGGGTTATGTGCTGCAACATCTGCTTTGGACCTTCCTGCCTACTTCTTTGAGCTAGTATGAACGCAGAGGTACTGTGTCTTTGCAAGATCATCATGAAAGGGAAACGAACATGCATCAACCACTGAACAGCAAACTAACTGCCCTTGCCTTGGGTTTGACCATTTTGACCATCCCGACCGCCCAGGCGGAAGGTTTCTATGTTGGTCTTGGAATAGGCCAAAGCAAGGCCGACGTGATGAGTGCAGGCGCATTCGAATCAGATCTTGTAACCGTGTTGGTGGACGCCGGGTATGGGCCAGCCACGGCCAGCGCCAGCATCGACGACACAAGCACCGGCTGGAAGCTCTTCGGCGGCTGGCAGTTGCACAAGAATTTCGGGCTGGAACTTGGCTATGCAGACCTGGGCAAGGTGAAGGCAAACGTCAGCGGAACCTTCTTAGACGGCGGCGAGGGCAGCGGCAGCTATGCTGCCAACGCGAGCAGCGAGGCCACGACTTGGGGCTTGACGGCGCTGGGCATCTTGCCGCTGACCGACAAATTCTCCGCCTTCGCCAAACTCGGCTTCCACCGCTGGGATGTGGACGGCAATGTCGCCGCCACCGCGACAGATTCGGGCGTAGTCGCCTCGCTGGCCGAGACATTCAGCGATTCAGGCACCGACCTTACTTACGGGCTTGGCGCCAAGTACAACATCACCAAGGATTGGGCCGTGCGCGCCGAATGGGAGCGATTCAAGCTCAAGGGTGATATTGATACCGATGTGGATCTGGCCTCGATCAGCATGCAGTTCGCCTTCTAAGCGAAAACTGGAAAAGAAAAGAGCGAACCGGTCGGTTCGCTCTTTTTCATTCTGAGTCAGCAGAACGACGTTCCTACCCCAGTATTGCAAATCAATGTGTGTATCCAGGAACTAGTACACATGTGGGAAGATTAACCCGTCGGGCGCTGATAGAACTCCCCAACTATTCGGTGGTCCGAACAACTTTGAAAGCAGCAGAGGCTTTGGGCAAGAAGTCCGAGAAAATGCTGTCTAACCAATCGCTAAAGCCGCCGCGCTTTGCGCGTGGATTAGCTCAGGGCTGTTGGTGGTCTGTTAACAGCAGACAACCTGACCTTCTCTGAGGTATACCCGACCGTCTCTTCCTGGCCGACAGGCGTCAGTTTGGCCTGAACTCAATTTAAACAATGTAAAGAATTCCGACAAACGGCTTGGGAGTCTTGCGTAGGTCTGCAAATGGCAGGCTGTACGCACCCAATTTGCCCCCTTAATACAGCCGTCTGCCACTTGGCAAGACAATCAGACTCCCATCAACCACAAAGGAGTCTGACATGGAAGCCAATCAATCACGGGTACCCTGGAACAAGGGCAAGCTGGTCGGCCAGAAGCCGCCACTGAAGCCCAAGGACATCTGGGCCATCCGAATCCACCTGCAAAACGACCATCAGGTTCGCGACCTGGCCATGTTCAATCTGGCGATCGATAGCAAGCTACGTGGCTGCGATCTGGTGAACCTGCATGTCAGGGACGTGACGCATGGCAATCAGGTATTGCCCCGTGCGATGGTCGTGCAACGAAAGACCCAGCGACCCGTGCAGTTCGAGTTGACTGAACCGACCAGGGCTGCCGTTTCGGCATGGGTCGAAAAGGCAAACTTGAAGCCCGAGCACTATCTGTTCCCCAGTCGCCTGGAAAAATCGCCCCATGTTTCTACTCGCCAGTACGCGCGCATCGTGCATCAGTGGGTTGCCGCTATCGGACTCGATTCGACGGTCTATGGCACGCACACCATGCGTCGGACCAAGGCGACACTGATCTACAAGCGAACCAAGAACCTAAGGGCCGTCCAGCTCTTGCTCGGTCATAGCAAGCTGGAGAGCACCGTTCGATACCTTGGGATCGAGGTGGATGACGCACTGGAAATCTCGGAGCAGACCGAAATTTAGTGGCGGGAGAATCGGCCGCACGCTACGCTCTTTGATGGGCTTTGTGCGGCCGCTTTCTGGCGTGATGCCGTATGCGTGCAATCGGCCAGGAGCAGTCCTTCGTGAATGCCACAGAGGAGCCATTCGGCTGACTGCTCCACTTTGAAACCTGCCGGAACCTCAATGAGTGCAACTCGGCCGAAGCCGCCGCTGGGAGTTTGACTCGACTACTACCGCTATGGATTCATTACCGGACGTACACCATGAAATCCACCAAACAGCAGCTTTCTGATTTTTTTTGCAGCAGGCGACCCTGAACAGACAGTCGTGGCTTGTGTCTACAGCTTCTCT
>JAWOJD010000104.1:0-9657 GCA_046484355.1 Thiobacillus sp. | reverse complement strand
GCGATGACTCCCAGCGGACTTGAATCCTGCCACTTGGCGTTTGCACGCCGACACCCCCAGGCAAGGTTTGGTCCGCACGTATTCGCTTCAGTTTCGACTCACCCATTGGGTGACTCCTCTCTTAACCAGAAAACCATTAGCCTGCCTGACATTGCGGCGGGTTTGTAGGCTTTAACTGCGGTTTTAAGGATTAAAGCCGTATGGTCGCGACTCGGCACGAGGCGCGGGACGATCGACGGCATCATGTGCCGGAACACCATTTTGCTTTGGATGTTTTGTCCGAAATAACGCCACATATTTCGGACAAAAAAGTGCGGCTAGCATTCGTCTGAGGGATCGACACGGCTGTTGCTTTCCGCTTAATTTGCCTAATATAATGGTCATTCAGTAGACAAATGCCTTGTATTTTGTATAGATAGGCTTTTTATAGATTGCTGAAATCCAACTTAATGCCTAATATGACAAGCATTGAATAGCTGTAAGCCTAATTTAATGAGCATATTTACCATTCCTGTAGACGTTGCCGAACATGTCGCCCAGCTCGGTCAGCGCATCCGCATCGCGCGGATTCGGCGCGGCTGGTCAGTGGCAGACCTCGCCAGCAAGGCGGGTATCAACCGCAACACTCTCACGGCGCTGGAACTCGGTAGGCCGGGCACGGCCATCGGCGTCTGCGTCACCGTGTTGTGGGCGCTCGGCCTGGAAAAGTCTCTGGACTCGGTAGCCGACCCGGACCTGGATGTTCACGGCAAGGCACTCGAGGCCTCGCGTCGGCCCAGTCGTGCAGGTAAACCAAGAAAAGCCGGCAACGAGTATGACTTCTGAACGCGAAGCATACGTTTACATCCAGCTCCCTGGCACCCTGGAAACGGTGCCAGCGGCGCTGTTGAAAGTGCAGACTCTGCCAGATGGCACCCAGGTCGGACGCTTTCGCTATGGCGACCGTTATCTTCAGCGTACCGACGCAGTCGCGCTCGATCCGTACCGCCTGCCGCTGGACAAGATCGTCCACGAATTCACTCAGCTCAAGGGCATTCCTGGCGCCATACGCGATGCAAGCCCAGACGCTTGGGGGCGTCGGGTCATCGAGCACAAGCTCGAACGTTCTGCGGGTGATTTACATGAAATCGACTATCTGCTGCATGGCCCGCAGGATGGTGCAGGTTATTTGAGCTTTGGCCTCAAGGCCGAGCCACCCGCACCCAGGCGCCAGTACAACCGCACCCACCAGCTCGCCGAGTTGATTGCCGCAGCACAGGCCATCGAAGACGGCAAGCCGGTACCGATGCATCTGTTGGAACAACTCGACCCAGGAACCAGCATGGGTGGTGCTCGACCTAAAGCCACTATTGAGGATGCGAACTGCCTGTGGCTGGGCAAGTTTCCCACGAAAGATGATCGCTGCAACTTGCAGCGCATCGAATATGCCACCCTGGACCTCGCCCGTCGCTGCGGCCTGAATGTGACGCAGGCGCGCCTGCAAGCGGTTGGCGAAAGCGATGTCCTGATGATGCGGCGATTTGATCGCGAATACACGGATAAAGGTTATCTGCGCTTCGGCCTGGTCAGTGGGCTGACGGTACTCGACTGCGGCGATAGCTATCTGGACCGCGAACGCTGGTCGTACCCGCTGCTGGCCGACAACCTGCGCCGCTGGTCCGACAGACCCGAGGCAGATTGCATCGAACTGTTCCGGCGCATGGTCTTCAATGCTGCAGTGACCAACAATGACGATCATCCGCGTAACCACGCGCTGCTGCGAAGACCGAAGGGCTGGCGTCTGTCCCCTGCGTATGACCTGGTACCTGCACCCCTGGTCAGCCTGGAGCGTCGTGACCTCGCGCTGACCGTGGGTAATAGCGGCCGCACGGCCAGCATCTACAACCTATTGTCGCAGCCAGGTCGTTTTGGGCTATCAGTCGACTCAGCACGCAAGGAAATTGAACAGATCGTGGCAGTCGTGCGCCAGTGGCGCGAAAGCTTCGCCGCCTGTGGCGTTTCGGTGCAAGACGTGGACTACATTGCTCCGGCCATCTTGCCCGAATGTTTCTTCTTTGAAGCGCGACAAGATCGGTGAAGCACTGGCGCGAGCGCCAAGGGTATTTCGTGGGCGAGGTACATGAACAGGTGCCTGATGATGTTTTATGGGCAATGGCGGCTTATTGATCATAGAGCTGCGGGTCGAGAGAATCTGATGTCGGCCTGCTTCTCAGCCATAGCGGACAAACAAACTTCAGGTTCAAAGTTGTCTAGGAAGGCACTGCAAAAAATAGTTCCGTGGTCTGAGCGAGCTGCGGCTTGAATCGAAGGGCTCCAATTTGCGTGCCTGGAAACATTTTCGTAGGGATGTCTTCAGTTTACGGGGAATGATGCCGTTGGAAAGTAACGACAGCCGCTGTTTTGACACCGCCGGTCAGCTGATGTACCAGGATAACCGTTCCGGCCTCAGTCTTTTATGTGCCAGCCACGTCCGCATGCAGCTAAAAACTCGACACCCTGCCAAGCGCGTCACAACTCGGGTCCTCCATGGATAGAACTGAAGGGTAAACACCGTGCAGTTCGCCTGCGGTTCCACGATAATGCGACTAGTTATGGCGAATTGGTCCGGCGATCTTCGTCCACCGCGTCTGCAAGGTTGTGGCAGTGATGCTGCGGGATCATGCTTGGATCATGCTTGGATTATGTTTGTGATTAATGGGTATGTGCTGATTCGTGCACGTGTGAAGGAAATCCGTAAAAAGCTGTGCGACACCGATGTCGCAATTGATCAGCCTGGACGACGGTCACCATGATCGGCGTTTAGTCCATCCAGGAAACAGAAGGGAAAGACCAGACATGAGACGCTTGTTGGAACTATTTCGCAAACCCGAAGGGCGCGCCGCCAGGCATCCTCGCACCCTGGAGATTGTTTTTGCGCTAAGTGGCCATCCTTCAAGAACCCTGCGTCTCAATCTGGAGGCTCTGAGAAAAGCATCAATGGCTGCGGGCCTGGCCGTATTTGCCTGGTTTGGCGTGACGTTCTATATCGCCTATTCGCATATATCCAACACGGAGGCGATTGCCAGAGCCGGCGCCCAGGCGGAGAGAATTGCGGCACTCAAGTCCAGCAATGCACAGCTTGCCGAAGATCGCGAGAAAATGAATCAGCATCTGGTCAATTTGCAGCAGCGGGTAGAACAGCTCGCAGAAAAAGTACATGGGGTGGTGCAAAGCACCCGGGCGCATTTTCCGGTGGAACGCGATCAGCGTATGTCCATGGGTGGGCCAGCCATTCCGGTTGATAAGAACAACGCCGCGTCCATGATGCAAAATGAACTCTCGCAATTTGATGAACGTCTGGCAAGCATGCTGCCGCAACTCGAATCGACAATCGAACGCGAGACAGCGCGTCCGATGGGCGCGCCGCTGAAGGGCGCGGTTGAAATCAGTTCTGGCTATGGATTACGTTCCAATCCATTTGGCCAGGGACGCGAACTTCATACCGGCATCGATTACCCAGGTAATATCGGGACGCCCGTGCTGGCCACGGCCCCCGGGAAAGTTGATCAGGCGGGGTCGAGGGGGGCGCTTGGCAACCATGTCGCGATTGAACATGGCTTTGGCTATCGCAGCCTTTATGGCCATTTGTCCAAGGTGTTGGTTCGTCCAGGGGAAACGATCAAGAAAGGTCAGACCATCGGACTGCTTGGCAATACCGGACGCTCCAGCGGACCTCATGTGCACTATGCCCTTCAATACCGGGGTCAGACGATCAACCCTGCCCCCTATGTGGTGCAATAAGACAAGGAGACGATGATGATATTCAAGTCAAAATCAGCTAAAGAAACCAAAGCAGTCAACTCGAATGCCGCAATGACTTTCATTTGCGAAGGCACGGAACTGCTGGGCGAAATCAAGGCTTCGGGCAATCTGCGTGTGGATGGCACCGTGCGTGGCAATGTGCATGCAAAGGGTGATATCGAGGTTTCCGCCAGCGGCACAATAGAGGGAAAATCCGTCACTGCACGAAATGTGATTATTCACGGCAGGGTGAAGTCCACCCTGATTGCCGAAGGGCAGATTCGCATTCACAGCAAGGGCGAGATGGAGGGCGATGTCACCGCTCAGTCGCTGGATATTGAATCCGGGGCCAGTTTTATCGGTTATAGCCACACCGGTGCACAACAAGTTGCAAAGGTCATCAACATGGAACAAAAATCATAGCGGAATCAAAGGAACAATAAGGAATTAAAGGGGCGCTGAGGTTTCCCCACGAATATTCATTGCAGATCAATTGGTTAAAGAGTAGTTTCCGCAAAAACAGCGCATGCATGGCAGCGATTTAGTTTCCTTGAGGTGTCGAATAGTTTCAGCCACTGAAGAAACGGCATGAGCGAGTCCGGCGCACGGTACCGTCGCATGGTGGAGTCGGGAGACTCCAGCCGGGCGAGCGTTTTTTCTTTCACTGCCAAGTCGGCCCGCGGGTGATTGTTGTTCTCTTGTGCCTGTGCCACAGCGCGATCACGTTGAACGATACGCTCCGCCGCCGCAGCTGAAGTGCGGTAATAGTGTCGCGGCGTGTGCGGTAAATCGAGAGTTGTATGTTTCCCATGATGGCCACCTAAAGTGGATCCCTCACTGCACTCTGCTGCGGAAACTATGTCTAGAAAATCGCCGACCGACCTTACCAATGGCCGCGCCGCGCCTGAGTAAAACCGCTCTGGACCCTTACGACCTACGCCAAGTCGAAATCTATGCATAGTGGCCGATTGTGTGAATTTAACATTGTGCCCGTAAGCCGCCGGTGGAAAATTTCGCTAAATGGCTCAACGGCTGCTTGGTCAATTGCGAGGGGCGGCACCCGCCCTGAAGAGCCGTTCGGGTTTTCAGGCTCAGCGTTGGCAATGCAGCGATTTTGGTCAGTCGAATTGCATGACTTCAGGAATACGGCCCTGGAATCCTTGTTTGTAGCTGGCCTTCTTTGCTCACTGACATGTCGTCCGTCCGTTGCGTTGCGTTATCACAATATGGTTGCCTGATGTTAGATTACGGTGAGCGTGCCAACCCCCCAGACTTTTACTCTGCTCCTGTTTTCCGTTCCGCCCATGGCTACCCGACTCGACGAACTTTCCGAATGTGACTTTCCTTGGTACGTGCGCCTGGTTTTTGCCTACCAGAAACGCAAGTACGGGCAGGTGCTGTCCCCAATGTGGGCGTGGGGGCGGCAGCCCGCGATCATGTTCGTCTTCCTCGTTTTGATTGGACGCTTCAAGCGGCTGGCCTCGCCCGCCCCCCTGCTGCGGACGTTGATGAGCGTGCGTATTTCGCAGATCAACCATTGCGCGTTCTGTGTGGACTTCAATGCCCACAATTTCCTTGCCGCGCACGGGGCGCACGAGAAAATCGATTGCATCGATCTCTGGCAGGAGCATCCCGAGGTTTTCAGCGAGGAAGAGCGCGCGGCGCTCGCCTACGCCGAGGCGGTGACACTGAACGACGAAGCCGGCACCGCCAGCGCGATGACCGAGCTCAAGCGCTTCTTCAAGGATGACGCGATCGTCGCCATCACGGCGTGGATCGGCGTGCAGAACCTTTCGAGCAAGTTCAACGACGCGCTGGGCATCCCGATGCAGGGATTCTGCCGCGTCCCGCCCAGTTCACCTTCAGAATGAATCCACCATGCGCCTTATCCGCGAGTTTCCGTTTCCGATCCTGATCGTCCTCGCTGTGCTGATGCTGGGCGCGCCCTTCGTTCCCGAGCCGCACTTGGTCGAGAAGGCGCGCATGGCGATGAACGGCACGCTCACCCGCCCCATCGACCTCTTCGACGTGGTCTGGCATCTGCTGCCGACAGCGCTGCTGGTCTGGAAGATCGTGCTCTGGCGCCGCGAGCGCGCGGCCGGGAAGGACCCATCCCCGATCGATTCCAGCAGGTGACCCCGTTCTCCTGTGTGTCGAAGGTTCGCATGGCGAGATAGAACCGACATGCTGTAAGGAAGTCGCATATCAAGCGACCAAAACAGGACAGCCCTGCGCAAAAGGAAGCCGCCATGCATGACACCCTGCCGCTGTTGCAGGCCACCGATTTCCCCGCCCCGCACCGACACCAGCTGACGACGCTGCAAGTCAACCTGGGCTATCGCTGCAACCAGAGTTGCCTGCATTGCCATGTCAACGCCGGTCCGACGCGCACGGAGATGATGGCTGACGCGAACCTCGATCTGATCCCCTCTGTGCTGACGGCGCGGGCCTTGACCACGCTCGACCTCACCGGCGGCGCGCCCGAGTTGCACCCGCGCTTTCGCACGCTGGTGGAAGCGGCGCGGGCCCTGGGCGTCAGGGTGATCGACCGCTGCAATCTGACCGTCCTGTTCGAACCGGGCTGCGAAGATCTGGCCGATTTCCTCGCCGCGCAGCGGGTGGAGGTGGTCGCCTCGCTGCCCTGCTATCTGGAAGACAACGTCGACAAGCAACGCGGCAAGGGCGTGTATGCGCTCAGTATCGCCGGCCTGCAGCGGCTCAATCAGCTGGGTTACGGTCAGCCGGGCAGCGGGCTGACGCTGAATCTGGTCTACAACCCGGCCGGCCCCAGACTGCCGCCGGAGCAGAATGGCCTGGAGGGGGCGTACAAACAGGAACTTCTGCAACGTCATGACATCGTCTTCAACCGGCTCTACACGATTACCAACATGCCCATCCTGCGCTTTGGCAGCACTCTGGTTTCGAAAGGCCAGTTCGCCGACTACATGGCCTTGCTGAAGGACAGCTTCAGCCACGCCAATCTCGAGCAGGTGATGTGCCGCGACCTGATCAGCGTCGACTGGCAGGGCAATCTGTATGACTGCGATTTCAACCAGATGCTGGGCCTGGCCGCCGGATTGAATGGCTCGCCGCGCGCGCATCTGCGCGACCTGCTCGAACACGATCCGGCCGGCGCGCCGGTGCGGGTGGCGGACCACTGCTACGGCTGCACCGCCGGCCAGGGCAGCAGTTGCGGCGGGGCGCTGGATAACGCTACGCAAACTCACGAAGCGGACGCATCGTGAAACGGCTCGCCCTGCTGCTGATCGTCGTCAGCCTGGTGGTCGCGTATGTCGTCTTCGACCTCGGCCGTTTCCTCACGCTTGACGCGCTCAAGGCCAGTCAGGCCAGCTTCGCTGCCTGGTATGACGCGTCGCCTGTTCTTGTCGCCGGGGCGTATTTCCTGATCTATGTCGCGGTGACCGCGCTGTCCTTGCCGGGCGCGGCGGTGATGACCCTGGCCGGCGGTGCCCTGTTCGGGCTCTGGACCGGCCTGCTGCTGGTGTCGTTCGCGTCCAGCATTGGCGCCACGCTGGCGTTTCTGGTGTCGCGTTTCCTGCTGCGCGACTGGGTGCAAAGCCGGTTTGGCAGCCGTCTGGCAGCGATCAATGCCGGCATGGCAAAGGATGGCGCGTTCTATCTGTTCACCTTGCGCCTGGTGCCGGTGTTTCCGTTTTTCATCATTAACCTGGTCATGGGCCTGACCGCGATCAAGACGCGCACCTTTTATTGGGTGAGCCAGCTTGGCATGCTCGCCGGTACTGCGGTGTATGTGAATGCCGGCACCCAGCTGGCGCAAATCGACAGTCTCGCCGGCATCCTGTCGCCGGGGCTCATCGGATCGTTCGTCCTGCTCGGCATCTTCCCGCTGCTGGCGAAAAAGCTGATTGGCCTGATTCAGGCGCGCAAGGTCTATGCGGGCTGGAAAAAGCCCGCGCGCTTCGAGCGCAATCTGGTGGTGATCGGCGCCGGCGCGGGCGGACTGGTAACGGCCTACATTGCCGCCGCCGTGAAGGCCAAGGTGACGCTGATCGAAGGCCACAAGATGGGCGGCGATTGCCTCAACTATGGCTGCGTGCCGTCGAAGGCGCTGATCCGCAGCGCGCGTTTCATGAAGACCGTGCGCGACGCCGAAGCGCTGGGTATTGCCAACGCTGGCGCCGACGCCGATTTCAGCCAGATCATGGCGCGCGTGCAGAACGTGGTGCGACAGGTCGAGCCGCACGATTCGGTCGAGCGCTATACCAAACTGGGTGTGGAAGTGATCCAGGGCCACGCTCGCATCACCTCGCCCTGGACCGTGGACGTGACCACCGATGCCGGCACGCAAACCCTGAGCACGCGCACCATCGTCATCGCCACCGGCGCGGCGCCGGTCATTCCGAAGATTCCCGGCATCGACTCGGTGCGCCATGTCACCTCGGACACCATCTGGTCGCTGACCGAGAAACCCGAACGCCTGCTGGTGCTGGGCGGCGGGCCCATCGGCTGCGAACTGGCGCAGGCCTTCGCCGGCATCGGCTGCCAGGTCACCCTGCTGGCGCGCTCGGGCATCATGGGCAAGGAGGATACCGATGCGGTGGCGCTGGTCGAAGCCGGCCTGGCCGCCGATGGCGTGCAGTTGTTGAAGGGCCTGGATACGGTTCGTTGTGAAATCGTTGAAGACGAACAACGCTTGATCGTCGCGAACGACGGCGCGGAACAGGCACTGCCGTTCGACGTCCTGCTGTGCGCCACCGGCCGCAAGGCGCGGGTCGGCGGCTTCGGCCTGGAGGAACTCGGCATTCCGCTCGCCAAAGCCGGCACCATCGAAGTCAACGAGTACCTGCAAACCCGCTATCCCAACATCTACGCCTGCGGCGATGTCGCCGGGCCGTTCCAGTTCACCCACACCGCCGCGCATCAGGCATGGTACGCGGCAGTCAATGCGCTGTTCGCCGGCATCAAGCGCTTCAAGGCTGATTACCGGGTGATCCCCCGGGTCACCTTCACCAGCCCGGAAGTGGCGAGTGTCGGCCTGACGGAGGCGGAAGCGCAGGTGCGCGGCATTGCCTATGAAGTCACCCGCTACGGCCTCGACGACCTCGACCGCGCCATCGCCGACAGCGCCGCGCACGGCTTTGTGAAAGTGCTGACGCCGCCGGGCAAGGACAGCATCCTCGGCGCGACCATCGTCGGCGAGCATGCCGGCGAACTGCTGGCCGAATTCACCCTGGCCATGAAACACGGCCTCGGTCTGAACAAGATCCTCGGCACCATCCACCCGTACCCGACCTGGAGCGAAGCCGCCAAGTACGCCGCCGGTGAATGGAAGCGCGCCCATGCACCGCAGGCTGCGCTAGCCTGGCTGGAACGCCTGCACGCCTGGAGACGAAAATGAAACGCCTGTTTATGATCGCTTGCCTGCTGGGCTGGAGCGCCATCGCCCAGGCTTATGACCACAGCGCCTGGGAT
The DNA here is from genome assembly GCA_046484355.1 of Thiobacillus sp. Classification (GTDB taxonomy): domain Bacteria; phylum Pseudomonadota; class Gammaproteobacteria; order Burkholderiales; family Thiobacillaceae; genus Thiobacillus. The sequence continues at coordinate 423 of JAWOJD010000104.1, read as the reverse complement.
ACGCTGTTGCAACGCCACGTGCAAGCCATCCGTGCCGGCGTCGCAACCGAAGTCGACTACGCCGGCATGGCGCGTGATCGCGCTGCGCTGAAAGGCTATCTGGACGGGCTGGCGACGGTGCGCCAGGACGATTTCAACCGCTGGCCGAAACCTGAACGGCTCGCGTTTCTGATCAATGCCTATAACGCCTGGACGGTGGAACTGATCCTCACCGCCTGGCCGGACATCAAATCGATCAAGGAGCTCGGCACGCTGTTTCGCAGCCCCTGGAAAAATGAATTCATCCCCTTGCTGGGCGCGACGCGTTCGCTGGATGGCATCGAACACGGCCTGATCCGCGCCAAGGGGGTATATGACGAGCCGCGCATCCATTTCGCCGTCAACTGCGCCAGCATCGGCTGTCCGGCCTTGCGCCCGGAAGCC